>JASFLN010000104.1:0-5845 GCA_050118075.1 Anaerolineales bacterium | reverse complement strand
TTCCTGCTGGTTGGTGTGGTGTATGAACGGGCTCACACAAGAGATCTGAACAAGCTGGGCGGGTTGTTCCCCCTGGCTCCGGTCTATGGCGGCATTCTCATATTCACTTCCATGGCTTCCCTCGGCTTGCCGGGTCTGAATGGTTTCATCTCCGAGTTTCTCGTCGTGCGGGGTGCCTGGCCAGTATTCAGTTTCTATACCGCACTCTCGATGCTGGGTCTGCTGATTACCGGTGTCTACATCCTGAAGGGCATCAAGAAAGTCCTGCACGGACCGCTGAACGAAGAGTGGGTTGGACACGATATGGAGATCAACCGGCGCGAGGTGCTGGCGATCGCACCACTGATGGTGCTGATGCTGTTCATCGGCGTCTGGCCGAAATGGATCCTGAGCGTGATCAACGAGACGGTATTGAGGTTATTTGGGTAAGTGTTAGGGATCGGGGATTGGTGACCGGGGATCAGGGAGTGTCCTAATCTCGGAACCCTAATTCCAAATCCCCAGTCCCTTTGAACGAGGCGATTATGACTTTTCCTTTATTGAGCATCATCATCTTCACACCGATTGTCTTCGGGATGCTGCTGCTGTTTTTCCCGGCAGATAGGCACCGTGCGATCCGGATCTTTGCTTTACTCGGGGCGACAATCGCCATGGTCGGATCGATCTGGGCGTACTTTTCCTATGATCAAGCTGTCGGTGGATACCAATTTGTCGAGCAGCTGCCCTGGATACCGGCTTTTGGTATCTCATATCATGTCGGTGTGGATGGCATGAACCTGCCGCTGGTACTGCTCACCGGCGTGGTGATGTTCACCGGTGTGCTCATCTCCTGGGGCATCGACGACCGACCGCGTGAGTTCTTCGCCTTCTTGTTCATTTTGGCAACGGGCGTTTTCGGCGTGTTTGCTTCGCTCGATTTATTCCAATTGTTCTTTTTCTATGAAATTGCCGTATTCCCGATGTATCTGTTGATCGCCATCTGGGGATGGAAGGTCACGCGTGAATACGCAGCGATGAAGTTAACGCTTTACCTTTTCATCGGATCGGTGATCGCCCTTGTTGGTGGCCTGGCGATGTACTTCGCCGCTGATATGAATTCATTCAACATGCTTGAACTTCAAACCGCCGGCTTCAGCGCGGGTTTTCAACGCTTCTGGTTCCCCTTTGTGTTCTTCGGTTTCGCCGTACTGGGAGGCATCTTCCCGGTCCACAACTGGTCGCCTGACGGTCACGTGGCAGCGCCTACCGCGGTGTCGATGTTCCATGCCGGTGTGCTCATGAAGCTCGGTGCGTTTGCTTCGCTGCGTGTGGGCATCATGCTGATGCCGGAAGGGGCTAAATTCTGGGCGCCGCTCATTCTTGCGTTAGCGACGGTCAACGTTGTCTATGGTGCCTTTATCGCCTCGGTGCAGACCGATTTCAAATACGTTATTGGTTTTTCGTCCGTGTCGCATATGGGGCTGGTGCTGCTCGGTTTTGCAACATTGAATCTGGACGGTATGACCGGTGCTGGCATCCAGATGTTCTCGCACGGTGTAATGACAGCGCTCTTCTTTGCGGTGGTCGGCATGGTCTACGACCGGGCGCACACGCGTGAGATCCCGAAACTGGGCGGATTCTCTAAGGTGATGCCGCTCGTCGCGGTGGCGTTCATTGTTGGCGGTCTTGTTTCGATGGGCATGCCCGGTTTCTCGGGTTTCATCGCCGAGTTCCCAATCTTTATGGGTCTTTGGCAGAGGCAGCCGATTGTGGCGATTGTTGCTGCTATTTCCATCGTCATAACGGCGGGCTATATCATGCGCGTTGTCGGGCGCGTGTTCTTCGGTGAGATGCCGGAGGAATTTGAGGGTCACATTACACCGATCAACAACCTGGATCGCCTGGCGCTTGTGCTGCTTGCCGTGATCCTGATCCTGATCGGCGTTTACCCCAGCATCATGGCGCCTCTGGTTGAGCAAGGCGCCCAAGCGGTCCTGGCATTGGTCGGAGGTGCCTAAGTGAGTGTGTCTAACTTCGGTCCCACAACGATTTTGGCGATCCTACCTGAGATTTCACTGCTCGTACTGGCGATTGTCATCCTGATCGTCGATCTCGTGTTTAAGAATGCAAAGAAATCTTTTCTCGGCTGGTTGACCGCGCTCGGTCTCACGGTCGCGCTGGTGGTCACATTGATCTTCAGCCAACCGACGGGAAGCGAGGATCTGGTCATGGGGGGCATGCTTAGACATGACTGGCCGGCGTTCTCCTTCAACGTGGTCTTGATGTTCGCCGCTGCGATCACTGCGATCTTGTCCGTCGGTATCCCTGAGCTATCGGATCGCGGCGAGTATTTCGCACTGTTGGTTGTTACCACGCTGGGCATGAACTTGATGGCCGCTTCAGCGGATCTGATGATGCTCTTCCTGGCTATTGAAACGACCTCCATTCCGCTGTACATCCTGGCCGGGTTCATGAAGAATGATGACAAATCCGCCGAATCGGGTTTGAAATATTTCCTGTTTGGAGCGTTAACCTCAGCGGTGATGCTCTACGGCTTCAGTCTGCTTTATGGCCTGGCGGGTGACACCAATATTTACCGCCTGGCGGAAGCCACGCGTTTAGGTGAATTCTCCCCCTGGCTTCTGGGTGGCACAGCCATGCTCGTGCTGGTGGGTTTCGCATTCAAAATCTCGGCCGCTCCGTTCCATTTCTGGTCGCCGGATGTATATGAGGGCGCTCCGACTCCGATCACCGCTTTTATCTCGACGGCATCCAAAGCGGCCGGTTTCGCTGTGTTATTGCGTTTTATGCTGGCTGTGTTCCCGATGATCGAAGTGGAATGGACCTGGATCCTGGCGATTGTTGCCACATTGACGATGACAATTGGCAACGTGCTCGCGCTTGTACAGACCAACATCAAGCGCCTGCTGGCTTACTCATCCATTGCCCATGCCGGGTACGCGCTGATCGGCCTTGTCGCGCTGAGTGAGCTGGGCACCGCCAGCGTTGTGTTTTACCTGGCGACCTACATCCTGACCAATCTGGTAGCTTTTGCCGTGGTGATCGTCTTTGCTCGGGCGGCTGGCTCGGAGGAGCTCGAGGATTACGCCGGTTTAAGCCGCAGGGCACCTTACCTTTCGCTGGCGTTGTTGATTGCGATGCTCTCACTGGGCGGTATGCCGCCGTTGGTGGGCTTTGTGGCGAAGTTCTACGTCTTCGCTGCGGCCGTTCAGAGCGGTTGGATCTGGTTGGCCTTTGTGGGTGTGTTGAATGCAATCATTGGCTTGTACTACTACCTCACCGTGTTAAAGGTAGTTTATCTGTACCGCTCTGAGGAAGATGATAAGTCTGTCCCGGTTCCCAACAGCTATGCATTTGTTCTGGTACTGTGCAGTGTCGCGATCATTCTGATCGGCACGTTGTCGGCACCGTGGTTCGATTGGGCGCTTAACGCCGCTCAGAGCTTGTTCTAAATAGAGTAATCTGGTCCACTTGGATGCCCAGGTGGGCTTGTGATACAATTCCCGAACGATGAGCCAGGAGTCGCAAACGACAGATCAAGCCGGAGCTCAACGTGGCCTCCAGATGGCTTTGCTGGGCGTCATTGGGCAAGTCGGGTGTCTGACGCTTGTGATCATCCTGGTCGCATTAGTTGCCGGGTTGTGGCTGGATAACCAGTTTCAAACCCGGCCGCTGTTTGCACTCGTATTGGTGCTTGCCAGCGTTCCGGTGACCATTTTTTTGATGTTTCGCATTGTGCTTTCCTTCGCTCCCCGGATCCAGGAACTCTCCGGGAAAGCGCTGAAAAGTGATAAAGAGGAGGATGCCGAAGGTGGAGAACACCGACAAGAGCAGCCCTAAGTGGCGTTGGGGTATCTGGCGCTGGGTGATCATCTTGATCATCATCGGCAACGTACTCGCGATCCGGGCCGTCAACCCGATCATGCCTCACGTTCAGGTTCCCGCAGAGCATATCTCTGGACCTTATCAGCTCCCCGTTCTGGGTGAGATCTATTTCACTAACACAATGTTCGCGCTCTTGATCGCAGACATACTTTTGTTATTAATTGCGCTGCGAGTTCGACTCGCTACACGGGGTGATGAACTTGTCTTAAGCGGTTTTCCGGCTGCGGTGGAAGCGATTGTGGAGGCAATTTACGGATTAATTGAGTCCACCGCCGGCAAGTGGGCTAAGCGCATCTTGCCCTGGATGGCGACGATCATCCTGCTGCTATTGGTTGTCAATTTGATGGAGCTATTGCCTGGTGTGGACAGCATCGGGACGTTCCACGAACCGCATGCTCCTCTACCGGCTTATGAGACCGAAACGCTATTCACAATTGGTGATTTCCCGGTCTCAACCATCACGGAAGAGGTGCACCTCGAGGAGATGGGGGGCGACGCCTCTCATACCGAGGCAGCTGAAGGCGAGCACAGCGAAGAGGGTTCCCATGAGGAGCATTACCCCGAGGGCGTGGTTGGGTTTACTCCGTGGGTGCGTGTAACCTCGACGGATTTAAACTTCACGGTGGGCCTCGCGTTGGTCTCAGTTTTCATGACACAGGTGATCGGCGTTCAGGCGCTTGGATTGGGTTACTTCAGCAAATTCTTCCAGTTCAAAAACTTTGCCAAGATGTGGGCGCAACCTAAATTGGGACCGTTCGACGTGTTGATGCCATTTATTGACATCTTCGTCGGCTTGCTTGAGTTGATAGCCGAGATCGCTAAAATTATTTCATTCGCATTCCGACTTTTTGGAAATATATTTGCAGGTATGGTACTGCTCTTCGTGGTCGGGTCGCTGGTGCCGGTCTTTGTACAATCCGGTGTCCTGCTTCTGGAGTTCATGGTGGGTCTGATCCAGGCGCTGGTTTTCGGTATGCTTACGATGGTCTTCATGACGATGGCCACACAAGGGCACGACGATCACGACGAAGAACATTAAAGGTGATATTGAACTTGTTCGTTTTGCACTCGGAATTAATTGTTTAGGAGGAAAGACAGGATATGGACGAAGCAGCAGCCATTGCACTGGCACAGGGTTTAAAGTTTCTTGGCGCAGGTCTGGCCATGGTAGGTACGCTCGGCGCAGGTCTGGGTATTGGTATTCTTGGTAGCGGCGCGGTGCAGGGCATTGCCCGCAACCCCGACGCAGCTGGAACGATCCAGATCAACATGATCCTGGCGATTGCGTTTGCGGAGGCGGTTGCCATTTACGCCCTCGTCGTCGCTATGTTGATCCTTTTCGTAGGCTGATCCGGGACAATCGAGAGGAGGCAAACCGTTGGAAGGACTTGGAATAAACCTCGGCTATCTCGTTGTCCAGGTATTCAACTTCCTGATCATCTTGGTCATCTTAATTGCCTGGATGTATCGCCCGTTAATTAACATGCTCGAAGAGCGTCGTGAACGTATCGCCAAGGGGCTTGAAGATGCTCGTGTGGCGTCTGAGGCGCGTGAAAATGCCGAGCAGGAAGCGGATCAAATCATTGCCAAAGCGCAGCAGGAAGCTAGCAAACTGGTGCGTGAATCGACAGAGCGGGGTGAAGAAGTACGGCGCGAAATTAAAGAGAACGCAGAACAGGAAGCGGCGGAAATCCGTGCTACCGCACATGACCAGGCACAGGAAGTCAAGGAACAGGCGCTCAGTGATCTGCGTGGTCAGGTCGCCTCTTTGGCCATTTCGGCAGCTCAGAAGGTCATCGGTGAGGCGCTGGATGAGAAACGTCAGCGCGCTTTAATCGAGCAATTTTTTAGCGGTGTCAAAGAAGGCAAGGTTGTGCTGATCGATGAGGAGAGCCTGTCTGGTGGCAGCGCAGAGGTGACAAGCGCGCTACCACTCACCGACGAGGAACAACAGACGATC
>JASFLN010000103.1:0-5915 GCA_050118075.1 Anaerolineales bacterium | reverse complement strand
CGAGCGCCGGCTGCGTGATCCGCAAGCCAGCTGGTAGATCGGCCTCCGCCTCGATTTCTTCGGCTCTTTCAGGTGGATTCCAATCGGCATCCGGCGCAAGCCAACACAGCCGCTGACCGCTGAGGATGCGGTCTCCCTGCCGCCACCGGAGGCCGACGATATAACCAGCAGATGGAGCAGGCAATTCATTGGCAGCTTTCGTCGTCTCCAGCGTACAGAGAAGCTCGCCTTCAGAGACCTGCTGGCCGTCCTCGATATACAGTGCACTGATCTGCACTTCTGGTTCATTGGGATTAATGAGCGGTATGACGATTTCGAGGGCTTCAGTCATAGGATCTTCCCATCACTTCGATCAACAGGGGTGCAGATTGTCACGAATACTGTGCTTTGAAAATTAATCTCTGTCGAGAGTGTACTGAACGTCGAAACGCTTGTCCACACCAAACCTACGCATGACGCCTCAGCAATTCACGTGCTGCGCTGACCACATCTTCCACCTGCGGCAGCATCTTATTCTCCAGCTGGCCTGCAGCCGGTACCGGCATATCCAGAGCTGCGACGCGACGACATTGGATCGCATGGTCCATTTCGGATTGCAGCCGGGCGACCACCTCGGCCCCGTACCCGAGTGTCTTTGTGCCTTCCTCGAGCACCAGCAATCTGCCGGTTGCCTGCGCGTGTTCGGTGGCATTTCGGAGCTCGAACGGGCTGATCTGTGTGGGCACGATTAACTCCGTGAAAATTTCCTGCTCGTATGCCAATTGCAGCATCGCCTGGCGCGCTAATTCCGCCATGTGGCCATACGCAAGCATCGTCATCACCGGCGCAGGTGCTCCTTTAATTGCCACTCGATACTCGGGATAGGGCGAGCCCTGACTCTCTACCGTAAACTCAGAATGCGCCTTGGGATCAAGCAGTTCCTGGGCGTAGAGCACTTTATTTTCGATCAGCAGCACCGGTTCGACGTCATCCAATACGGCTGCTTGAATGACTTTCCCGGGATCGCCAACCGCGTTGATTGCCAGTGTTCGCAGGCCCGGCATGCCCAGAAAATGCTTCTCCAATGTTTGGCTGTGTGTAGGGCCGTAACCACGCCTGCCCCCCATTGGGGAGCGGATTACGATCGGTACCTTGACCTCACCGCCAGAGATCCACCTGAATTTTGCGGCGTGATTCAAAATCTGATCGGCAGCCAGTGTTAGAAAATCACCAAACATGATCTCCACCACTGGCAGATAGCCACGCATGGCCATCCCGACGCCCACACCCACAATCCCGGCTTCTGACACGGGTGTTGTGAGGACACGTTCAGGATACTCGGAAGATAAGCCGCGTGTGACTTTAAACGCCCCTCCATAAGGATCCAGCAGATCCTCGCCCAGCAGATAGACCTGACTCGATTGCTCCAGGCATCGCCTCAGCCCTGAGTTCAAGGATTCAAGCACACTCGTCATGCCGTCTGCCCCCTGAACTCATCTCCATCAAGAGATTCACTGACCGGTGCTTTTTTCGCACTCTCGAAAGCTTCCGAGACTTCTACCTCCACGCTCCTGGTGATCTCTTCCACAGTTTCCGTCTCTAATCGAGCCGCCTGAATGGGCAGCGGATCTGCTTTTCGATACATCTCGATCTCTTCTGGAGCGCGGCTGTCATCCCCCTTGGAGTGTGGTGCAAAGCGGTAGGTATTCAGGACGAGGGCAGCTGGCACACCCCTCCGCACCCGTCCCACAATTTCAGCAGCCGCTGCGTGGATTTGCTGTACATCGGTCGTGTCAAGTGATCGCACGTTAATCCCAAAGGCTTCGAAGCGGCCCGGGATTGTACCCGCCATATTGAGCTCGATCGGTGTGCTCTGTGCATAACGGTTGTTCTCCAGGATAAACAACACCGGAAGCGACCATAGTGCAGCCATATTCAAGCTTTCATACACAACGCCTTCACCTAATGTGCCATCACCCATAAAAGCGAAAACGATGCTGCCATCCTCAGACTCGCGCGCGGCGAGTGCCATGCCCACCGCGATTGGGATTGTGCCTCCCAGGACTCCATTGGCGTAAAAATTACGCCAATGGAGGTGTTGGCTCCCGCCACGCCCGCCGCAGACCCCACTTTCCTTACCCATTAACTCTGCCGCTAGCGAAATCATCTCGCCGCCATAAGCAAGGAAGTGCCCATGACAACGATGATTGCTTACAACCACATCGAATAGCTCAAGATGGTCTAACACACCCACTGCGTTAGCCTCTTGCCCGATATATGTATGTGTGGTGCCGTAGAAAAGACCGCTGGGGAATAGATCCAGAACCCGCTCTTCAAAGCGGCGAATGCGCAGCATCTGCGTGTACGCCCGCTGATCATCTAACGTCATGCGAATCGGGTCGCTCATTTACTCTACAATAGGTAACGGCTGGTGAATCCTGGCATTTTGCAATCATACCATCAGATGAAAACGAGCCGCCCAACCGGGCGGCCCATAATAAACCTACAAATTCTTCCGCAGACTGCTTACATATTCTGTTCTGCGAAGTCCTGGCGGACGATTCTCCACGCTTCATGCGTGCCTGCGGGCGCTTTCGCCACTGCAAAATAACGCTTGCGACCATCGTCCGAGACCTTCACCTCGATACGCCAATCTGCACTCTTGAACTTCGTCTTTGACTTCACATCGTAAAATTCGAGTGTCTCTTTCATTTTTTCCTCCTCGGTTTAATGTATTTTGATGTCAATCAGATGTTCATCCTACCACGTTCACAGACTTGCGCAAGCCTGTCACAGACGAATATCTATACAAAACCTCGACAACCTATTGGTTCGACTTAGCCTCGCTACCCATGAATTCCTGCGCGGTTGCGTGACCCTCCTGGCTGATCCCTTCCCTCCTAATCACTTTCCACAGCGTGATGACCAGGATCTTAAAATCCAACCAAAGTGACCAGTGATCCACATACCACACATCGAAGCGGAATTTGTCCTCCCAGGTCAAGGCATTGCGTCCGTTGATCTGTGCCCAGCCGGTGATGCCTGGCAACACTTCGTGTCGACGTGCCTGTTCCGGTGAATAGCGTTCAAGGTATTGCATCAGAAGCGGCCGGGGACCGACCAGACTCATCTCCCCACACAGCACGTTCCATAACTCGGGCAGCTCATCCAGGCTCAAGGAACGAAGAAAGCGGCCCAGATCGGTCAGCCTTTCCGCATCTGAACGTGGCTCCCCCTGCCTGTTTACGACTGTGCGCATTGTGCGGAACTTATACAAATCGAACGGTACACCATGCATTCCCGGCCGTTTTTGACGGAAGAGCACTGGCCTTCCCATAGAAAGGAAGACTGCCAGTGCAATCAGGAGTAAAAAGGGCAGCAGAATAATTCCACCCACCAAGGTCAAACCGAAATCAAAAAGACGTTTCCGCAGGGGAACTCCCTCTGGCAGCCAATGGAAACTCATCCGGCCCCCTCCGAGTGAGGATCATCATCCTTTGGGCGCTCCCCCAGAAGACCATCCATTGTCGAAAGCATCAGCTCGAGCATCTGATCCGCAAGCATGCCCCTGTCAAAACGCTCTTTGACAAAATCGCGGCCCCTTTGCCCCATTGCCTTAAGCTCTGCACCTTTCGAGCTCCAATCCAGAACTGCTTCCGAAAGCGCTGAGGGGTCTCCAGGCTGTACAAACACCCCTGCAGCTGCATCTTCTACAACTTTGCGTATGACACCATCGATCATACAAAGGACCGGGAGCCCAGCCGCCATGTAATCAAATACCTTGTTGGGGTACGTCAGGCTGTAAGCCGGGATATCTTTAAGCACCGCCAGTCCAGCATCACCTTCCACAAGGTATCCTGCGATCTCGTCTTTTGGCACTGGGGGGTGAAAATAGACCTTCTTTAAGCCTTGTGCTTGCGCCCGGGATTGAAGCTCAGCTTTATCTTTGCCCGCACCCATTAAAACGAAAGCCACATCAGCCTCTGCCGGGAGACTCTCCGCTGCTCGAAGCACAACCCCCAGATCATTCGACATCCCATGCGCACCAGCGTAAAGGACCACAAATGTATCCTCGTCTATTCCTAGATTGCTGCGTAAACCAGCCTTTGTGGCTTCTGCGCTGATCAAATCCGGATCTGCACCATTCGGTACCACATAGATAAGGTCGGCACCACGCGTGCGCACGTGATCCACAAACCCTGGCGAGTTTACGATCACAACGGAAGCTCGACGATAGAGGAATCGCTCCAACCATTCAGAAAGACCGATCAGGATCGGATTGCTCAGCACACCGACCTCAATGGCGAAGTAGGGCCACAGATCACGCACTTCTAACAAAAAAGGCACCCGTTTAATGCGTGCTACCCAGCTGGCCGTCAACGCCTGGAAGATCGGTGGGGTTGTGCCCCATACAAGATCCACCTGCTTGATACGCAGCGCCGACCAGAAGGAAGTCCACATGAAGCTCACAAAATTGACCACCCGGAGCACAAACGACGTATGCCAACCGCCATAACTGGCACAGCGGATGATCTCAACGCCGAGATCGTCTACTGAGCTCGCATCACCATCACGCGCATCCGCTGTCGCGCCGGTCAGATAACTTAATTGCCCCGCGATCACGCTGACCTGATGGCCGCGCGCCTGCATGTGGCGGGCAAATTCGTGATGCCGCGTACCGCCGGCTTCACCTATTACGGCAAATGCCTGATGAATCAACAGAATATGCATCGTCTATCTCGAGATCTTCATTGTCCAACTTCACCCAGTTCAACGGCAACGCATCAGCAGGAGCGTTCAGGCTGACCTGCAAGTCGCGTTGGGCGTCATCCATCCACAACCATTTACTCTGTATACGCAGAGGCAGTTCTTTCTCCAGTGCAACCATTAGTTGAAGTGCAGGCGCCTTATACGCATAAGTGGGTGAATACCAGCCAAGTGTTAAGACCGATTCGGCTGGCTCTTCACCATAAACGCACTGGCCTGCTCGAACGAGACGCAGTCTGCCCCCTTCATGTTCAACCATCAGACGCACCTCGCCAATCGGTGAAGCCAGTTGGAGCGTTTCGGCGTGGACACTCCACGGAAGGTCCGGCAGAAGCCAGCTCAAATCAATCCTGTGTCTACCGTCGCCTAAGAGGTCATCGATCACACGCCAGCGACGGTCGCCGGCCCGAATGACCGTGCGGCGGTGAAGGACCTCGCCCTCAAGATCGCCAAACCGTTCCGCTGTGATGACCTCCAGATTGCCCTTATCACTGCACCAGTGACCCCGAATATGGGCTTGATTCCAGTTTAACCATAAAAACCGGCCCGCACGGATCATCGCGTCCTTCCCGTCGACCAGGACGGTGTTATGGTGTGCAGCGCCTGAGAACGCATTATCCCACGGCGGATCAGCATTGTAGAGATAGGTGCCAGCATCCATTGCAATGTTCACTGGGCCAAACCACAGGTCCAGATGAAGTTGATCGGCATGCCCTGGCCGACTCTTAAAGCGACCAGCACGCAGGAAACTGCGCGCCCTTTCACCGTTCATTTTGTGGATCCCTGATTCTCTGAATGCTTTTGGAATCGGTCCACTGAATAGGGCCTGATCTTGCTCCTGATCATCTACCAAACCCATCCACAAGCCCCATTCGTCCCATTCACCCTTAGGATACAGCGGCTTATCACACAGCAACCTGCTTGCAGCCTGAAGCGTGGGTCGGTAATCGTCAAATGGCAGGACAGACAAAGGTAGGATCTCGGCCCCATCGTTAGGCCCAAAATTGGGCGCTGCGCCAGTCTCACGATCGACCAGAGCGGATAGCCAAACCGTCATTTTTTGGAGCTGGTCAAGTGTCGATGCGGGCAAGGGTTTCCCCTGCACCTCCGCGATGCTTGCTGCCCACAAAGCAGCTTGCAATGCCAGCCGATGATAATTGACTGAATGC
>JASFLN010000102.1:0-5934 GCA_050118075.1 Anaerolineales bacterium | reverse complement strand
GACTGACCTGAAAGTGGTCACCCTGGATAAACACCGGTCCGCGGTAGCCTTCTGCTACTCCTGCGGCCAGTATGTTACTTGCATATTCAGTTGGCCTCTGATCCGTATACCCCATCTCTGAGCGCGCAATTTCAAAGATAAGTGCACTGGCGTTAAACTCCAATGCGGCTCGGAATACAGCTCGTGCCGCAGTGAATGACAACGCCCTCAGGTTCATCGCGGGTACCGTGAAATCATCGCGTGTATCGCCTCTTCCTCGAGCCAGATAGAAGTCGTGGATGGATGCCGGAACCACACCCAAGTCTTGAGCGATTGAACGGATGAGCCAACGAGCCAGCCCCTGTTCACGTTGGCTGCCAAAGACCGCAGTCCGGACGATGGTACCAATCTTCTCCTTCACAATCTCTTCGTCTCGTACAGAGACAGTTGGTCCCTCGCTAATGTCGATCGCTTCCCCCAGGGGTTTTGAGATTCGGATCAATTCATCGATAATAGTCATTAGTGAACCTTCCTTGTTGAGTGATCCTTCAGTTCATACTTGATTATACTTTGAACTCCATTCACTGTCGTGTTGCAGCTGTCAGCATTCCGTCAGCCTGGTGGTTGTACGCACAAGACCAACTAGTTATAATCGGCTCGAAGTTTGCTATCCGCCATTAGGTATACAGGAGCATGGTCAATGGAAGATCCACTTGATAAGATAACCGAGGGCAAAGATCTGATAGGCAAGATTAAAAATACGCTGGCAGGATTTTTAGGTTATGTTGATCGCGAAAATCGGCGTGACGCGGACAAGATCCTGCGTGAAGGTATTGCGGAGCGTATTGAGAAGCAGTGGTCACGTATCTCAGAGATCCAGCGTGACATGGTCTCGGAAGGAAAACTCGAGCTTGTCGACGATCTGGAAGCGGGAGCGATCAAACTACGTCAATTAGCGGACCGTCTCAAGACTGCTGCCTATGGATATGCCGGGTTCTTTGATGCCGTACGTATAAAGTCTGATGAACTCGAAAAGCTCTATGCATATGATGTAGCAATGCTAGAATCTGTAGATGAAATTGCACGGGCTGTGGACAATGTGGAAGCTTCGATTGGCAGTGAAGGTCTACCGGCTGCGCTCAGGCATTTAAAGAACATTGGTCAGGAAGCGATAGATACTTTTGATAAGCGTAAAGAAGTGATCCTGTCCACGGAGGCTTAGATAACCCGTCAGAGGAGGCAAGCTAATGGCAAGAATATTTGATGTTGTTGAATACCCCAACGAGATGCGAGAGGAGATCGTGCATCGATTCCCCGAAGACACCGCTGGCGATTTTCGGATCGGCAGTCAGGTCATCGTGCGTGAATCCCAAAATGCGGTCTTTTATCGTGACGGCAAGGCGTTGGATGTGTTCGGACCGGGAAGGCATACGATAGCCACGGCGAACATTCCCTTGCTGGTTGATCTGATCGGTAAAGCTTTCAACGACCGGTCTCCGTTCACTGCCGAAGTGTTCTTCGTGTCCACGCGCGAATTTGCAGATCAAAAGTGGGGTACACCTCAACCGATCCTGGTCCGAAACCCAGGTATGGGTCTCGGTGTGGCGCTCCTGCAAGGCTTTGGAACCTACAGCTTCCAGGTTGCGGATCCTCAACAGTTTGTCACGCAGATTGTCGGTGTTACCGGTGAATACTCGACCCGGGACATCCAGGCACGTATGCGTTCGATGCTGCTATCGAAACTGTCAGATCTGCTTGGCGAAACGACGGAAGCCAGCTCTGTACCGGAACTGATCGCGCTGGTTGAGGAGATGGGTTCGGCAGTGCGAGCGAAGGCTCAGGATGATTTCAAGGCCATCGGGTTAACGCTCAAATCTTTCTACATCGAGAACTTGAAGCCTTCCGATAAATCTGCTGAAGAGCTGCGTGCAATGGGTATGCTGGACATGACGACATACACCCAGCTTCAAGCTGCAGATGCAATGCGGGATGCCGCTCAAAATCCGTCTGGTGGCGCAGGCCTCACAGCGGGGATTGGCGCCGGTATGGGCATCGGTGATGCGATCGCCGGTTCACTTCGAAAGGTAGGCGAACCAGGGGAGGGCGGTGAAGCCCCCGCAATTCCCGATGTCATGACGCCAAGCGAGGCAGCAACCTACTTGCGAGTTGCTGAAGAGGATGTGGTCGCTGCGATCGAGGGTGGCCAATTGAAGGCCAAGAAGATCGGCAACGCGTTCCGGATTTCGAAAGAAGCGCTGGACGAATTCTTAAACAGCTAATTTCTCGGTAACTTTATCAGACAAAGAAAATGCCCGGGGCAAGATCTGCACCCGGGCTTTTTTTTCGCGTATGGAGCATCAATTACCGTAGGACTGATTTAGCGAGCCGCTTGAGGTCCTCGCGCCCTAGCGATTTGCCGCGTTCAAGATTGCGTACAGTGTCCTTTAACTTCTTGCGGTGCGTAGCCAGGATCGGTGCTCCATCGAGGTCGAGGTTAGCATCTTCGGCGATAAAAATGAGCATGGGTTGGGTATTCAACTCTTCGCTCGATTTAAGATACTTCTGCAGGCTTCGTTCGAGCGATTGCAGTTCCCTGTAGGCTTCTTTCTCGAGGTTTCTAATAGTACGTGTTCGATTTGGAAGTGGTAGTCTTCCCTTTGGTTTTTTTTGGTTCCACTTACCATCCGCGTAGGTCAGTTCACCTTTTTCCCAGCGGGGCACAAGCGCAAACACGCCCTCTGGTGTGACGAGTACATGATCGCTACCGAGTACATAATGAAATATGGCATAGCGATCATCAAGCCCCTTCAAGGAAGCATCGATAATCTGATCCATGCGTGGTTCACGCCCGAAACGATTGAAGAGCGCCGTGCCAATTTGAGAGAAGAGACCGCCGATGAGCATCAGGATCAAGGCAGGCAAAACGAAATTCGGGTTTCGGAAAACGACAACCGCCGCGGCAATGGTCAGCCCAAGGCCGAGATACATTATCGCTCGACCAAAGCGTCCGTTTCGTTTGATGAGGGTATGGTTGGCGTATTGCTGCATGCATTACTCCATTTTGCTTATTACGAGGCAGGCGTTCTGACCCCCAAGTCCAAATGAATTTGATAGCACATTACTGACCTGAGCCGATCGACCGATATTTGGAACGTAATCAAGGTCCAGTTCGGGATCAGGATTTTCGTAGTTAATTGTTGGATGGACCATGCCATTTTGGATCGTCAATATTGATGCGATCGCTTCAATCGTTCCTGATGCTCCCATGGCGTGCCCAATCATTGATTTCGTGGAGGAGATCGGAATCTGATAGGCATGGTCACCAAACAGCTTCTTAATCGCCAGCGTTTCGGTCGCATCATTAGCAGGTGTGGAAGTGCCATGTGCGTTGATGTAATCGATATCTTCCGGCTGAAGGCCTGCATCGCGGATCGCCAGCCGCATGGTGCGCATGGCGCCCTCACCGGAAGGGTCCGGAGCGGCGATATGGTAGGCATCGCTCGATGAGGCGAATCCTTTAATTTCAGCGTGGATCCGTGCGTCTCTGGCTTGTGCGTGATCAAGGCTCTCCAGGATCAAGCAAGCGGCACCCTCCGATAGAACAAAGCCCTCCCGCTGCGCATCAAAGGGGCGTGAAGCTTTGGAGGGTGCGTCGTTAAAGCTCGTTGGGATGGCGCGCATGGCACTGAAACCGGCCATGATGAAGTGCAGGATGATCGCCTCGGTGCCTCCCGCAACGATGAGATCTGCGCGTCCGTTTTTAATAGCCTGGGCTGCTTCACCAACAGTCTGTGTGCCTGTCGCGCAGGCTGTTGTGATGGTCGTGTTTGGCCCTTCCGCAGCGGTGATGTGTGAGATGTGGAAACTTACCATGTTGGGCAGTGTGGCAGGCAGTACAAAAGGATTTACGCGAGATAAGCCTCTCGTATGTAAGGTCTCGATGCCTTCGTAGCCTTTATCCCAGCCACCGATTGCAGTACCGAAATAGACGCCGACTCGTTCTGGTTCGGGCAGTGGGGTGCTCAAACCAGCATCTTCAATCGCTTTGATCGCGGCCACCGTGCCCATCCGGGAAGCGCGCGACATTCGGCGTGCGGATTTTGGTTCGATGTAATCGCTGTCATCAAAATCCGGAATTTCGCCTGCAATACGGCAAGGCAAATCGGAAGCATCGAATTGTGTAATCTCTCCGATACCCGACTCTCCAGCCAGAAGGCGTGTCCAGAACTCATCCGGCGTTGAGCCAAGACAGGTCTCCAATCCGATGCCCGTTACTACCACCCGCTTGTTCGGTGTTGCTTGGTTCACTTATTAATCCTTAGTCTCAGGCGAGACGATCTTGAATCGCCTTACGAGTCATATTTAACACATCCGCATCAACAGCCTGCCGGGCGACCCGCAGGGCACTGACCAATGCATGTGCGTTGGAGCGACCATGTCCCACAAACACTAATCCATCAATTCCCAATAGCGGGGCTGCACCATACTCGGAGGGGTCGAGCAGCTTTTGTACTCTTGCGAAGGCCGGTTTTGCGAGCAAGCCACCAAGAGAAGTGATCAAACTGGAGGTAATCTCGTCCCGGATTGTCTCAAGTAAGAATTTTGCCAGTGCTTCGCTTGTTTTAAGAAAGATGTTGCCGGCAAAACCGTCTGTGATGACGACATCAGTCTCACCGGAAAAGACCTCTTTCGGTTCGACATTTCCCACAAAATTCAAACCCGAATTTTCCAGGAGTGGATAGGTTTCCTTGACGAGTTGATTGCCCTTGCCTGGTTCTTCCCCGTTGGAGAGAAGTCCAATACGAGGATTTTGGATGCCGAATGCACCCTGAACATAGACCGAACCCATCAAACCAAACTGCAGCAGATACTCAGGCTTGGAATCGGTGTTCGCCCCGATATCGATCATGACCGTGTAGCCTCCTGCGACCGGGAAGGCAGCCGTGAGGCCTGGTCGTTTAACGCCCTTAATACGACCCACACGAAAGAGTGCATTTGCCATGGCGCCGCCGGTGTTGCCTGCGGTGACAAATGCATCCGCTTGTCCATGCTTAACGAGATCCATACCCACGGCCATGGAGTTCTCGGCTTTCCCGCGTGCGGTCCGCGCCGGTTTATCCGTCATTTCGAGCACTTCAGGCGCGTGCACATATTCAATTTGGTCGTGGGTGCCACCGTGTTCGATGGTCTTTGCTTTAAGCAGTTCTTCAGGTCCACAGAGAATGACACGATCGCCCCATAAGCGTTGTGCTTCCAGAGCAGCTTGAATCTCTGGAATAGGATGGGTGTCGCTGCCCATAGCATCCAATACTATTCGCATTTCGACACATTCCTTTCTGCGATGTGTTTGTAGTGGCCTTTGATTCTAACGCATATCCGCCGAGCGAACCTAAGAAAATCCTGCGTGCAACCTACGACGGTTGACATTCCTCCGGCGTGGGCTATAATACCGCCGCTCGAATTTATGCTGCGCTGGTGCTGGAATTGGCAGACAGGCATGGTTGAGGGCCATGTGCCGCAAGGCGTGCGGGTTCAACTCCCGCCCAGCGCACTACAAAGGGCTGCATTTAATCGTGCAGCCCTTTGTTTCTTTCTAAAACGCGACACCTAATGCTGGAGGATTTGTGAAAGGAATAGCTTCGTCCTTTCCTCCTGGGGGTTATTGAATAAATCATGCGGAGTGGTGTGCTCGACAATCAGTCCATCGTCCATGAAGATAATTTCATCAGCCGCCGCACGTGCAAATCCCATTTCGTGAGAGACGACCAGCATCGTCATCCCTTCCCGGGCAAGGTCAAGCATCACGTCCAACACCTCTTTTATCATCTCCGGATCCAATGCGCTTGTGGGTTCATCAAACAGCATGATTTTTGGATCCATAGAGAGGGCACGAGCGATTGCCACGCGCTGCTGTTGGCCACCCGATAGTTGACCTGGATAGGTATCTGCTTTCTC
>JASFLN010000101.1:0-5936 GCA_050118075.1 Anaerolineales bacterium | reverse complement strand
GCTTTATTCGAACCCTTGGTTGGCATCGTACGGCGCAAGAGGAGTTCGAACAGCTTGAACCTGAAATGCGCTCATCATTGGAAGCTTACAGCGAGGGCGTCAATGCCTACCTGGCCTCCAAAGGCAACGCCTACGCTCTCGAACTTGGAATCCTCAATCTGACCGGAGTCGACAGCGAACCTGACCCCTGGTCTCCGCTGAACACAATCACCTGGGGAAAAGTTATGGCATGGGACCTGGGTGGAAATCGATCGATTGAGCTCGCTTATGCCCACCTCATCGCCAGGCTGGGTCAGGAAGCGTATAACGAACTTGTGTTGCCCTACGGCGATGATAAACCGTTCATCGTGTCCCAGCAGCCCTCCGAGCTCAGTCTGGCGTCGATCCCGGATATTGCCACCCAGAATCTGGCTTTTGGTGAAGGCCAGGATCTCGGAAGCAACAACTGGGTGATCTCCGGCTCACGCACCGAAAGCGGTTTTCCAATTCTGGCGAATGATACCCACCTTGGCATTCAACTACCCTCCATATGGTATGAGAACAGCCTTCACTGCACACCAGTTGGTCCCGATTGCCCCTACAACGTGGTTGGATTTACATTCCCCGGTGTCCCTGGTGTGATTATCGGTCACAATGATCGTATTGCATGGGGGGTGACCAACGTCGGCCCCGATGTCCAGGACCTATTCATCGAACGGACCAATCCACAAAACCCAAACCAATACGAGGTGCGTGGACGCTGGGAGGACATGGAGATCATCGAGGAGCCCATTTATATCGCTGGTGAGGAAGAGCCTGAGATCATTCGCGTGCGGGTCACACGCCATGGCCCAATTATCAACGATATCAACGGTGGTACCAACGAAGAATGGTCGTATGGTTGGCAGCCCTTGGCTTTAGCATGGACGGCGCTCGAGCCCGGCACGATCTGGAAAAGTGTGCTGATGATCAATCAAGCCCAGGATTGGGAGATGTTCCGCGAAGCGCTCTCTTTTTGGGATGTGCCCAGTCAGAATTTTGTGTATGCAGACGTAGACGGCAACATCGGCTATCAAACCCCTGGCAGAATCCCGATTCGCGCTTCGGGCGACGGATCGCTGCCCGTACCAGGCTGGAGTGGAGCATATGATTGGGTTAATTACATACCCTTTGAGCAATTGCCACGCTCATACAATCCTGAGAAAGGCTATATCGTCACCGCTAACAATGCGGTTGTTGACGATACCTATCGCTACCTGATCAGCAAAGACTGGGCGCCTGGTTATCGTGCCAAGCGGATCACCGAACTGATCGAAAACCACGACCTTCTATCGATTGGAGATATGCACACGATCCATGGTGACAACAAGTCACTTTATGCAGAAGAAGTGCTTCCTGCATTGCTGGAGCTTGAACCGGATGATCCCCGAGCCGCCGAAGCGCTTGACATGCTGCGGACCTGGGATGCAGCCGTGGACCGGGACAGCGGTGCAGCCGCAATATTCGAGGCTGTGCGCGTCCATATGATCAATCGGATTTTCGTGGACGAGCTTGGCGAGGATCTCCTGGATCGTATGCGTGGCAAGCTTATGGAATCCATTCCGCATTTGCTAGCCACCGAGAACGTGCGCTGGTTCGATGACATCAACACTGATGAAGTGGAGGATAGAGATGCTATCCTTCTCCTGGCCCTCGAGGATGCATTGAGTGACCTCGAGGAGCGGTTAGGTGACTCGATGCAAGATTGGCGGTGGGGGGACTTACATACAGCCACTTTTGTCAAACTAGGCTTGGGTCAGAGTGGGATTGCGCCCCTTGAAAGGCTGCTCAATCGGGGGCCATTTGAGGTCGCTGGCTCAGGCGGCGTGCCCAACGCTACGGGGTACAGCCTGGGAACACCTTACGAGGTCAGCAGTGTACCCTCGCAACGCATGATCGTCGATTTGCAGTACTTTGAGAACTCCCTCAGCATGCACACTACAGGGCAATCAGGTCATGCTTTCCATCGACATTACACGGACATGATCGATCCATGGCGTGATATTGAATACCACCCCATGCTCTGGACTCGGGGACAAGTGGAGTCCGCTGTTGACGATCTCTTGACTCTCACCCCATAATCCTCAGTTCAGTAAGTCATTTAAACAAAATAGGGGCCCAAAAAACATTGGGCCCCTTATGAATTTACTCAAGCCGGCTAAAACATGAAGACCCTGCCTGTAACCATCAAGCACATCAAACCCATTACAACGACCGTTCCCAGCAACAACAATGCGAGAATGAAACGTTGTGAAGGCTTTAGACCCAGGAAATACCCGCGTCGTCTTGGCGCCGGCGGCTCTCCGATATCAAATGGATTCTCTTGCGGTTCTTCAAATTCGGGTTCGCCATCTGACATCTGGCGCAAATTGTCAAACATCGTTCACCTCCAAAATCGACGTGCAGATGGAGCTCAAGTGCAGGTACTGGTTGCTGAAAATATCGCAGCTGAGCAACCAGTGTATTGGAAAACTAGCTCCTGTCAACGGGCCTTAATTGCTGCCCTCCGACCCCAATCTTTAATACCTCTCCGGTAAATAATTGCAAACGCAGTTGTCCCTGATCCGTAATACCGAGCAGCTTCCCGGTGCTGTTCATCTGTTCCCCCTGGACCGTCACCATCGTCCCTTTATACGCTAAATTCCGCTCCCACGCCTTAATTAAGTCTCCGGTACCCAGAGTTCCATAATGGGCTGACAGCGCCGCCAGTACCCTCCGGATCAGTTCCAAACGATCGACCTCCGCACCCATTTCATCTTCAATGCAAGCAGCCGGAAAATCAAATTCCTCCGCATGTTGGAGTGCATCTTTTTGAACATTGATACCGATACCGATGACAGCATACTGCATTTGATCATCGACCCAGCCGTTCTCGACGAGCACACCGGCCGCTTTACCACCCGAGACGAGCACGTCATTAGGCCATTTTATCCAGGATTGAACCCCCAAACTTTCCAATGCATCAACAACCGCCAGCGCCCCCAATACGGTCAATTCACCCACTTGAGATGAAGAGGGAACCTCCGGCCGAAGGATTAAACTCATCGCAACGGCACTTCCCGTCGGGGTTCTCCAGGTCCGACCAGCACGCCCGCGCCCTTCAGTTTGTTCTTCAGCGACAATCAGCGTGCCGTGCGCGGCCCCTTTAGCGGCCAGTTTCTTGGCTTCATCATTGGTCGATCCGATTCGTTTATAAAAGTGCAGGACATGGCCGAAATCACCAACCGGTAGGATGGATTGCAGCTTTTTCTTGTTCAACATATCCTCATTGTACCCAGATATGCACATTACATGCCATGCATATTTCCTGGCCAACCCGATCTCTGCTACAATTTGGTGAACTCCACATGAAACACTTATGGGCTCCCTGGCGAATGGAATATATCAAGGAAGGTTTTCAAGGATCAGAATGCCTCTTCTGTTCACTCCTGGCGGAGGAAGACAGCAAAGAGAACCTGATCCTACACCGAGGTAAGCACGCCTTCGTCGTGCTCAATCGCTATCCTTATACCAATGGCCACATGATGGTCGTACCATACGACCACCAACCCTCACTTGAGGGTTTAAACCAGGAGACGCTCCATGAAATGATCGAGTTAGCCCAGCGTGGCCTAAAAGTGTTGCGTGAAGCTTATTCCACCGATGGTTTCAACCTTGGCAGCAACATTGGCGCAGCAGCCGGTGCCGGGGTGGAGGAACACGTCCACCTGCATCTGGTGCCGCGCTGGCTCGGCGACACAAATTTCATGGCAACCACCGCCAACACCCGTGTAATCCCTGAATCACTGGAGGAAACATATACGCTCCTTCTAGATCTCTGGTCGAAGATAAACAACGCATAATTCACAGACTTACGCATCAATCGAATGAGCTGCTAGGCGAGGAGTCCAATGACTGCTAACAATGAACGCGAACCGGTGATCTTGAGCGCTGTACGCACCCCGATGGGTCGTTTCCAGGGCAACCTGAGCCCGTTGAGTGCTACTCAACTTGGAGCAGCTGCGATCAAAGCAGCTATTGAAAGGGCAGCGATTCAGGATCTGGAATCCATCGATGAAGTCTTAATGGGCAACGTGGTCTCTGCCGGTTTAGGGCAAGCGCCCGCGAGGCAGGCTTCGATCTATGCCGGCGTGCCTCCCACGATTGGCGCCAGCACATTGAATAAAGTATGCGGTTCGGGGCTGAAAACCGGGATGATCGCCTCTCAGGCCATCAAAGCTGGAGACGGTGATTTATTTGTCGCCGGGGGGATGGAGAGCATGAGCAACGCCCCTTTTCTGATCAGGGCTAGAGGCGGAGAACTCCGCTTTGGACATGGTCAACTGATCGATGCGCTGCTGCACGATGGACTGTGGGATCCTTTCGAGGATTGGGCAATGGGCATGGCCGCAGAGTGGATCGCCGAGGAGTATGAGGTCAGCAGGGAAGAGATGGACCAATATGCTTTTGAGAGCCATCAAAAAGCGATCGAGGCGATGGATGCGGGCAAGTTCAAAGCAGAGATCACGCCGCTTGAGATCCCTGGTCGGAAAGGCAGCGTCACCGTTGTCGAAGAGGATGAAACCCCGCGCCGGGATACCTCTATTGAGGTTCTGGCCAAGCTGCGACCAGCCTTTACCGCCGAAGGGAAGGTGACCGCTGGCAACGCGCCGGGCTTGAATGACGGTGCCTCCGCAGTTGTCTATGCAAGCAGGGAAAAAGCCGCAGAGCTGGGTGCCGAACCAATGGCGCGCGTCGTGGGTTATGCACAATCCGCCGTTGCCCCCAAAGAACTCTTCACTGCGCCCGGGCTGGCTATCCCCAAGCTGCTTGAGAAGGTGGGTTGGTCATTGGATGATGTGGACCTGATCGAATTGAATGAAGCCTTTGCAGCGCAGGTACTAGCGGATGGCAGGATGCTGTCGGAATGGGATTGGGACTGGGAGAAAGTCAACGTCCACGGTGGTGCGATCGCGCTGGGCCACCCCATTGGCGCTTCCGGGGCTCGGGTGCTGACAACGCTGCTGTATGCGTTGATTGATCGCGGTGGCAAACGAGGTATCGCCTCATTATGTCTTGGTGGCGGTGAAGCGGTCGCCATGGCTGTTGAGATGGAACAGGCATAACTATAAATGTCCGAGAGTGACCCCAAAGAATAAACCGGGCAGGAAGAACTGGAAGGGACGAGATGGATATTAAAAACATCGTCGTAGTCGGGGCGGGCACAATGGGCAATGGGATTGCGCAGACTGCAGCAGTCTCAGGCTATAACGTGACCATGACGGATGTCAGTGAGCAGCTCCTTGAAGGCGCGATGGGGACGATCTCCAAGTCAGTGGAAAAACTCGCCCAGAAAGAGGTTATTAACGAGCAACAAAAGCAGGCCGCGCTGAATATTCAAACCGGGACGGACATCAAAGTTGTCGCTGATGCCGACCTTGTGGTTGAGGCCGCGACCGAGAATCCCAGTCTAAAACTCAGCCTTTTCGAAGATCTGGACGCGTTGGCACCTCCCGAGACGATCCTGGCCTCAAACACCTCGTCCATCTCGCTGACCAAAATCGGCGCTGCCACTCAAAGACCAGACAAGGTCATCGGGATGCATTTCTTCAACCCGGTACCTTTGATGAAACTGCTTGAGGTCGTGCGTGGATTAGCCACCTCTGATGAAACAACCGAAACGGTTATTGAGATCGGACGATCGATGGGCAAAGAACCCGTTGAAGCGATGGACTCGCCGGGCTTCATCTCCAACCGGATCCTCTGTCCGATGATCAACGAAGCCATTTACGCATATCATGAAGGGATCGGTACAGCCGAGGCGATCGACACGGTGATGAAACTGGGCATGAATCACCCTATGGGCCCATTAACGTTGGCCGATCTGATCGGTCTGGATGTGGTGCTGTTTGTGATGGAGGTGCTCCACCGCGATCTCG
>JASFLN010000100.1:0-6016 GCA_050118075.1 Anaerolineales bacterium | reverse complement strand
CGGGTAGGAAAGCCCGAGGAGCCGGGCGACCTTATCGAAAGCCTCGCCGGCAGCGTCGTCGAGCGTGCCTCCCAATCGCTGGTAAGTGAGGTGATCAGTCATGAGCACCAGTTCTGTGTGGCCACCGGAGACGATCAGTGCCAGCAGAGGGAATTCAGGCTCTGGTTGATCCTCCACGAGCCAGATCGAGTACAGGTGCGCTTCGAGGTGATTGATACCCAGCAGCGGTAGGCCGGCGCCCATGGCCATACCCTTGGCCATATTCACCCCCACGACAAGTGAGCCTGCAAGGCCCGGACCGCGTGTGACGGCGATGGCATCGATCGATTCGAGCCCGGTGTGCGCTTCAGATAGGGCTTGAGAGACCACCGGATGGATTTTCTCGATGTGGGCTCGGGAAGCGAGCTCGGGGAATACACCGCCGTAGGGTGCGTGCAGATCCACCTGAGAAGCGATGACGCTGGAGAGTATCCTGCGGCCATTCTCAACGACCGAGGCCGCGGTTTCATCGCAAGAGGTTTCAATACCCAGTATACGTGTGTCTTGGTCGACGTTCTCGCTCACCTTGCCTGCCTATCCATGATTTTACGCTCGTACTTTACACCCCGGGGATCTTTAATACCAGGTCTTTGGGAAATTCGACCAACACCTCGGGAATTCCATCCGGTCTCATCCAGACCGTATCTTCAATACGCACGCCCAAATCCTTAGCGGGGTAGTAAAGTCCAGGCTCGACTGTGATCACGGAGCCGGCGACCAGTCGAGATTCATTCGTTTCGTTTTGATTGAACCACGGCGCTTCGTGAACCTCCAAGCCGAGTCCATGTGCCAGGCTGTGGACGTAGCCCTCGGTAATGCCCTCGTCCGACAGGATGGTTGGGTGACCCTGTGCTTCAAACATCCGGCAGGTCTCGATCTGGTATTCACGACAAAGCGTATCGGTCTTGAGTGTGGAGAAGATGCGGTTATACACATCGAGCACGTCGCGGTATATTTTTTCAACCGGTTCGGGAGCATAACCCAGGCACCAGGTGCGGGTGAAATCGTAGAAGTAACCCCCACCCGCCTCGCACGGGAAGATATCGAATACGATCGGCACGCCAATTGGTATCGGCTGGTCATCCTGACCGGCGCTGTGCGGGATACCGGCATCGCGACCCACAGCAAAGATGACTCCCTTGGGGTTCTCCGCACCCCGCATGGCCAACCAGAGGTCGATTTTCTTTTTCACCTCACCGATCGTGACCGGTTGTCCATTGCGGTCGACAATTACGCCGTCCTTCGCCTCGTGCGAGCTCAAGAAACCAGCCACATCCGCCACGACGGCTGCGGTGATTTTGCCCATGGCTCGGATGCGCTCGACCTCAAGCTCATCCTTTGTTTCGCGCGCTCTACCCAGCACGGTTTCGAGTTCATTCTCTCCGACTATCTCAATGGATGGATATAGGTCTTCCAATGCTTGATACGTCCCCCAGGTTATTTCGCTGTTCATTTTTCCATAAACAGCCATTCGACCGGTTACTGCGTGAATCTTGAGCATTTCAGCAATCATGATTGCATTGGCGATGTTCAGGTTGCCGTCAGCAGTTTTCATTCTCCCAGAATAATCGAAATCATCCGAGGAAAACGTTTTCAACCCGGAGGCAGCTGCTTCCTCGCGCTCCATGTTTTGAACGTACAGAATTGGCTCGTGACCAACCTTTTTTATGAGATAGCCCTTAGAAATATGCCGCAGCCCTGTGAAATACGTCATTGCGGCGTTGTGCTGAGCGGGACCACGTACGAGGAGCGCATCAAGTTCAGCTTCCTGCATGAAACGGTCAAGTTCATTTTTCATCGATGTACTCCTGAGGATTGGAATGTGAAATCAGTGTTGACTGGGATGCTGATCGCACTACGCATCCAGAACCGAACGAATCCCGTTGAGCAGAGCATCTTCTTGTGATACAAGCACCGTGCGTGGGTCGAGCAATACCCGTTCGTCCTGCACCCTGGCGATGATGGGCGGATCCTGAGCACGAAGTCCAGCAGCAAACTCATTAGGTTTTCCAACTTCAAGGCTGAGCACCCATGTCGGCAGCGTCTCCTCGGGAAGGCTCCCGCCTCCGACAGTGGACCGTGCCGGAATCACATCGCCAGTGCCCATGGCATTACACCAAGCTTCTGCACGTGTCTTCAGCTGCTCCTCATCCGCAGAAATCATCATCCATACAGGAATTTTCTGGAGAGCTTCACCACGCAGGTAGTGGTGCAGGGTCGTCGTCAGCCCAGCCAGACAGAGTTTGTCCGGTCGCACAGCACGAGCTAATGGGAACTGGCGTAGGTGATCGATGATCGATTTTTGACCGACCAGGATGCCTGCTTGTGGCCCCCCGAGCAGCTTATCCCCCGAAAAGGCTACTACGCTGGCGCCATCCTGGAGAGATTCTTGCACAGTTGGTTCATGGCCAAGACCGAATTGTTCGGTGTCATATAACGCGCCCGAGCCGATGTCATCGAGCACGGGTAGGTTGTGTTTCTCACCGAGAGCCACAAGTTCATCGAGCGAGGGCTCGGTCGTGAAACCGACGATGCGGAAATTGGAATGGTGAGCACGTAGGATCAAAGCTGTCTGGTCGTTAATTGCGGCTTCGAAATCCTTGAGATGTGTGCGGTTGGTCGTGCCCACCTCGACCAGCTGTGCGCCGGATTGCTTCATGACATCGGGCACGCGAAAACCACCGCCGATTTCGATGAGTTGTGAACGGGAGATGATGACTTCTTTGCCAAAAGCCAATCCGGTCAACGTCAGCAGCACCGCAGCGGCGTTGTTGTTGACGACGAGCGCAGATTCTGCACCTGTCAACCTTGTAAGCAGCGTTTCCGCATGTTGATCGCGTTTCCCCCTCTGTCCGCTGGAAAGATCGTATTCGAGCGTGCTGTAGCCGCTTCCGACCGATTCCATCGCTTGGAGCGAAGCTTCACTGAGCGGTGCACGGCCCAGGTTGGTGTGGACGATCACGCCGGTGGCGTTGATCACGGGTATAAGGCTGGGTGCGAGCCAATGCGTGAGCCGAGCTTCGACCTTCGAGAGGATTGGTTCCGAACCGGGAAGATCCTCATCGAGTTGAAGTTGGGAGCGAATTTCAGCCAGTTCGGCGCGGATAGCCTGAGTCACAAGATCGCGCCCGAAGCGGTCGATGAGCTGGGCTTGATCAGCGTCCTTGAGCAAGCGGTCTACGGATGGGAGATCGCGGAATTTCACCGGCGGATCCTCCACGCGCTGCGGTCGATAATTCGCAGCAGCAAACCCAGAACGATCAATCCCAATGCCAGTAAAAGGGCCAGGGGCAGTGTCAGACTGCGGTTGATCTGCAGCCAGGTGCATAGCTCCACGAAGAGTGTCAGTAGGAGCGCCTGGCGCAGAAGAGTGCTGGAGGGGGCTTTAGTATCAGGCGCGAATCGGCGGTGCAGGAGCCAGATAAACGGCAGTCCAGTTCCGGTCGTGGCCAATGCGAGCAGAAAGAAAAACAGCCAGCGCGGCCCAACAGTGGGCAGCGTTGAATTGAGCAGCAGAATCAAACCAAGCCATCCGGCGATAGCCATGATGGCAGCTGCGTAGAGTAAATAGCGATAGGTTGAAGATGGCCGATCAAACATTTGCTAGCACAGTCCTTGATCTGGTTGGAATTATAGCCCAGCGCTCGTGGACCTGGAAAACAGCTCCGGGAGAGAGCTGGGAAGCCCTGGGGTATAATGCCCCTCAAGATCCCATGTCACTTATTCAAGCAAAAGACCTCTCTAAATCCTATGGAATCCAGGATGTATTGCAGGGTATCAGCCTGGTGATATCCCGGCAGGCGCGCATTGCCATGGTTGGACCAAACGGCATCGGCAAGAGCACGCTGCTGCGTTTGTTGGCAGGATTGGAATCACCCGACATGGGTGAGATTAGCCGGGCGCGCAATATCGAGGTCGGTTATCTGCCACAAGAGGCGATATTTTCACGGAGCCTTGATACAAGCGTCACCGTCTGGGATCACTGTCAGGTTGCGTTCCAGGATCTGATCCAAAAGCAAAACCGACTCAGTGAGCTTGAACAGTCCATGGCGGATCCGGAAGCGGTCGAGGATGCGATGCGGCAGTATGGTCCGCTGCAGGAGCAGTTCGAGCGCGAGGGTGGTTATACCTACGAGGCACGTATCCGGCAGGTGTTGCACGGCCTGGGTTTTTCCTCTGATGAGTTTAATAAGCAGCTCAACCTGCTTTCAGGTGGTGAACGTACGCGCGCGCAGCTCGCCCATCTGCTGCTCCTGGATCCAGATCTACTGATCCTGGATGAACCCACCAACCACCTGGATATTGAAGCCGTAGAGTGGCTTGAGGGGTGGCTGCGTGACTGGGCCGGGGCAGTCATTATCGTTTCGCACGATCGTTATTTCATCGACCGCGTTGTTGACACGGTGTGGGATCTTCAAGCGCATGGCTTGGAGGTCTATTCGGGTAATTATTCTGCCTACGTTCAGCAGCGCTCGGAACGCAAAGATTTGCTGGAAAAAAGGTATAAAGCACAGCAGGAGCATATTGAGAAGGAAAGAGATTTCATCCAACGGAATATCGCCGGTCAAAATACCCGTCAAGCCCAGGGACGCAGGAAGCGTCTTGAACGGTTCTTGAAGGAAGAAGCGGTGAATTTATCTCCCAAGCAACGTACGGCGCGCATTCAATTTTCTTCTCCTGAACGATCAGGCGATCTGGTGCTGCGGACGTATGATCTCGAGATCGGTCACAGCGACGATCAAGAGCCCCTCTTCGGCGTGCCGGATTTGATTTTGCATAGAGGCGAGCGGGTTGCGCTGATCGGCCCAAACGGTGCTGGGAAAACGACTTTCTTGCGCACGCTCCTGGGTGAGATCGCTCCTAAATCGGGTGAGGTTGACCTCGGCGCCAGCCTACAGGTTGGCTATTTTGAGCAAGCTCATGCGGGTCTGGATCCCCAGCAACGGGTGTTCGATTCAATCCTTGAGGTCGCCCCGTATTTTAAAGATGGTGAAGCGCGATCGTATTTAGCGCAGTTTCTATTCACCGGCGATGACGTGTTTAAATATATCGAAGTGTTGTCGGGTGGTGAGCGCGCCAAGCTGGCACTAGCGCGTTTGATTTTGCAGGGTGCCAATTTGCTGCTGCTCGACGAGCCCACCAATCACCTCGATATCCCCTCTCAGGAAGCGCTTCAGTCTGCTCTGGATGTCTTCCCCGGGACAGTCCTGCTGGTCTCCCATGACCGCTACTTGATCGAAGCGCTCGCAGAGCAGGTATGGGTGATCTTGCCGGGTGAGCGCTCACTGCAGGTGATTTCGGGGGGTTACTCGGCATATGTGGAGCATCGCCAGGCGCAACGAACAGCCGAAGCCCGTCCCGAACAGACCAACAGGAAAGAGGTAAAACGCAGTTTCAGTAAAACACCAAAAGTTAACCTCCATAAGCTGGAAGCGCGCATTGCGACGCTGGAGAACGAACTTGACGGCATCACTGCGGAGTTGGAAATATTTAAAAACGACGTAGATAAAGTGCTTGTTCTTGGTGAGCGTTACGCAAAAGTCGAGCAAGCGCTTGATGAAGCGCTCGAGCTCTGGGAACGAGCCGGGCGAGAGCTCTCCTCCACATGATATAATCCGCGCCTCAGGGTATTCTTTGAGTTAGGTATGAGATAGCTTATGAAGGACAGCAACAGGCAAACCACAGGTAAGAACACCATCCCCGGCTGGTTGATTAAAGTCTTAGCCGGCGGTTTCATCATCGCTGCGTTGCTTTCTGTCTACCTGGTCTATACCCTTGTACGTGACCTCTCCGCTTCCTGGTCTGAGACCGGGCTGCCGTCCTTTGGTATTTCACAAACCGGTGCTGAGGCGACGCTTGAACCGGGCGAGATCTCTGAAGGCGAGGTGCTTGAGGAGCTCCCCGATCCTTGGAGCGGCAATGAGCGCGTGACGATCTTGCTGATGGGACTGGACTACCATGACTGGCGTGCCGGTCA
>JASFLN010000099.1:0-6031 GCA_050118075.1 Anaerolineales bacterium | reverse complement strand
ACGCCTTGTGCAAGGAGGTCAAGATGAGTGACCGAGAGAAGGTCACACTGCGCACGTTATTCAAGAAGGTTGAAGAAGGCATACCCATCACAATGCTGACCTGCTACGATTACCCGACTGCTTATTTTCAAGAGCAGGCAGGTGTCGATATCATCCTGGTTGGAGATAGTCTGGGCATGACCATGCTGGGTTATGACACTACCCTCCCGGTGACGATGGATGACATGATCCGGCACACTCAGGCTGTTCGTAGAGGATCGCCAAATGCATTCTTGATCGGTGACATGCCCTACATGAGTTACCAGCCGAGCGTTGAGACCGCGATACGCAGTGCTGGCCGTTTCATGGCGGAGGCCAGCTGTGATGCGATCAAGCTCGAAGGTGGGAGCGAAATGGCAGATCGGATTGCCGGTATCGTCTCCGCGGGCATCCCTGCCATGGGACACCTGGGCTTGACGCCTCAGAGCGTGAGCGCCCTGGGAGGTTATCGGGTGCAAGGACGTGCCGCCCAGCAAGCAAAGAAAATCATGGACGATTCGAAAGCGCTTGAAGAAGCCGGCGCCTTCGCAATTCTCTACGAAATGATCCCCAGCCGTCTAAGCCAACTTATCACGGAGAGGATGGAGACCTGCTTCAACATCAGCCTGGGATCCGGTCCACACGCTCACGGTCAGCTGTTGATCTATCATGATATGTTTGGGCTGTACCCCAAGTTCAAACCGCGCATGGCTAAGGTCTTTGCGGATGCCGGGAAGATGATCACGGATGGCCTCAAACAATATGTGGAAGAGGTCCAGGAAAAAGAATTTCCACAACCCGAGAATTGGTTCAGCATGTCCGATGAGGAGCTCGACCAGTTGAAAAAACTTATCAAGTGAACTTTATATCGAGCTATCAATCGAAGAGGAGACAGTTTGATGACCGATGATCTGCGTTCACTGCTCGCGATTCCATCCGACCGGCTGGATGAAATCAACGCCATTTTCACCGATCCGGATGTCAGGGTTGTTAACGACTTCTTATCCATCATTCGGAAATATGGCTCCCCAGAAGAGATCAACGCCAAGGCCATGGCTGCCCGGGATCCTGAACGACTACGTGAAAAGCTGGAAGAGGTCAACCCTGATCATTTGGAGGGTTTGGATTGGCTAGAGGAGATGCGCGATGAGGGTGCATTCATCAGCGAGTCTGAATACCGCCGCAAGATTCTTGGTGATAAGGCTGATCAAATCGAGTTTAAAGATGACTTCGCCGTCACGCTCGAGATCAGCGCATGCCAGTATTACCCCTGGGTCCTCGACATCGCTCAACGCGCAATAGATGATCAATTGGTCATGCCGGGTCGGTTTATCCGTGTTCGAAAAATGAAGGAGCAGGAACAGGATGGCGATCTACCTGCCATGATCGCAGCGATGCAGATTATCGGTGCAAGCTATGTTGAGACTCTGGACACCAAAGGTACCGATGGCTCAAACATCCATCTTGGCGGACCCGAGACGATCACCGGGTACTTCGGTGGCGTAGGACAGCCGAATGATCATGCTGTAGAGTGGCTTGACGAGTTCCTTTACTACTACACTGAATACGGCATCGAACAGGTCCTTAACATTAACCCAGGGACTGTGTTACTCGGGTACATGCTGCATAAGATCGGTGTAGATATCGAATTCAAAATTTCAGTGTACATGGGGAATGACAACCCTTATGCCGCCCTCTGGACACTTATCGGAGCAAAGCTCTTCAGCCGTGATGATGGCACCACTCCATTGATCGGCTTCAACTGGAGCAATTCAATCAATAACGAGACGATGGAAATCACTGCCCAGTTTCGAAAGATGCTGGGTTTTACCGACATTGTACGCTTCGAGCACCACATCACTGAAACGTTCAAGAGCATCGTCATCCAACCTTACAACCGGCGCGCGGAACTTGTAGATATCGCCGACCATGTCGCCAATATCTCTGCCAAACACGAAGGAGGAGAACCAGAGCTCGAGGAGAAGCTCGATTACCCCTCCGATATCCTGGACTATTTCCGTGATAAAGAAGAGATTCTTGAGGCTGGTGAATGGGAATCGGTCTCACACAACTTCATGCAGAAGTTCCTATCTGTGAACAACACCGCGAAAGCGCTCACGGAGCATGGACTTTCATTCATTGCTGCACGCAAGTTACATCATAGTTAGATCACCAACCCGTTTAACCGCTGGCTCGAACAGATCTGCTGAGATGCCCGCGAATGAAAATCGATAGAATAAAAAATCCACCCCGCTCGCTTATGGGCCAGGCTGGACGAATAAGCCTGACATGCATGAGTTAGAATGACATCTGAAACTATAACTTATAGTTTGTGGGCGCTTGAAGAATTCCGAACTTCAGGAGGTCAAGAATAATGAAGTCACTGCTCGAAAAGCTTTCGATTGAAGAGGTCAATCCTGGTGCATGCGCGGGTCCGGATGATTGGATCGAGGATCCAAACGGGAAGGAACTGGTCTCTTACAACCCCACTACGGGGGAGCCCATTGCCAAGGTGATCCAGGCCACCAGTGATACATACAACAAAGTTGCTGAAACAGCCCAAAAGACATTTCAAACCTGGCGGCAGGTACCGGCACCAAAGAGAGGCCTGCTCGTTCGCGATCTAGCTGTTGCACTGAGGGAATACAAAGAGCCGCTTGGGGATCTTGTCACGCTCGAAATGGGCAAGATTAAAATTGAGGGGCATGGTGAAGTTCAGGAGATGATCGATATCTGTGACTTCGCAGTCGGGCTTTCGCGTCAGTTGTACGGATTGAGCATGCACTCCGAACGTCCCGGCCACAGGATGTATGAGCAGTGGCACCCATTAGGCGTCGTGGGGGTCATCACCGCGTTCAACTTCCCCGTTGCGGTTTGGTCCTGGAACTCGGCGATCACCGCAGTCTGCGGCGATCCGCTGATTTGGAAGCCCTCGTCACAGACCCCGCTCACTGCTATTGCGGTTCAGCACATTTGCAACCAGATCATGGCCGACCACGGTCTGGAGGGCATTTTCAACCTGACGATTGGTTCAGGTCGCGACGTCGGAGAGATGCTTCTAAACGATGATCGGGTGAAACTGATTTCGTTCACCGGTTCCACGAAGGTCGGTCGCCATGTATCGGAGACCGTCGCCCGTCGCTTCGGTCGTACAATCCTTGAGTTGGGCGGAAACAACGCCATCATCGTGACCGAGGACGCAAACATGGATATGGCGACACGTGCAATCTTGTTTGGAGCAGTGGGTACAGCTGGGCAGCGCTGCACATCCACGCGTCGCATCATCATGCAGGAATCGATCAGTGAGCAGCTAACCGACCGACTCGTCAAGGCGTATAAGCAGGTCCGGATTGGGGATCCTCTTGACGAGGACACGCTGATGGGCCCACTTGTCGAGGGCAGCGCGGTCGAGGAGATGTTCGAAGCCCTCGAGCAAGCACAGAAAGACGGGGGGGAGATCGTATCAGGGGGCAAGATGCTCCCTGAATTAGGGCCCAACTTCGTCGAACCCACGATCGTTAAAATGCCCGCTCAGACCGAGATTGTAAAGCAAGAAACTTTCGCTCCAATCCTCTACCTGCTTGACTACGGCGATCTTGAGGAAGCGATTGAGATCCACAATGGTGTACCTCAAGGCTTATCAAGCGCCATCTTCACAGATAATCTACGCAAGATGGAGCGCTTCCTCTCATCTCGTGGATCCGACTGCGGCATCGCCAATGTCAACATCGGCACTTCTGGAGCCGAAATTGGCGGAGCATTTGGCGGTGAAAAGGAGACTGGTGGAGGGCGTGAGTCTGGGTCGGACGCCTGGAAAGCCTACATGCGTCGACAAACCAACACAATCAACTGGTCCAGCGAGCTTCCACTCGCACAGGGGATCGAGTTTGGTGATTAACCAGGTTGCTGCTGGGTGAATCATAAGAGCCGCAGGGTTACTGCGGCTCTTTCATTTCCAGCATAGGAGAGCTGTGTTTATGGCAATTGGGTCACCACATTCACACCGGAAACATCCCCCGCTAGCGTAACAGCCCCACTCCAGATCCAACCATCCTTGCCCTGTTCAATGCGCTCGATCAAGTACCATCTTCCGTTCACTTCGTTCTCATAGCGAGCGGTCACCACGCCACTCTGTCCTTCAAGTAAAAAGTCGATGTTTTCATATGATTCATCCGGTCCGGAGCGCACAAAGGCATTGTAGTCCGCCGTGACGATCGGTTGGCTGGGCGTGGGTGTCAGGGTATCCGCGGGCGTCGAGGTGACCAAGGGCGCCGTCGCTGAAGGGGTGACGGGCGTTGGGGGAGGAGTCTCAAAGGTTGCCTCGCGAGTGAGTTCGGCGCGCGCTTGAGCGGTTGCGAAAACCTCCTCGCTTGATCGTGTTGGCCCGCTCATAAGATCGCTTGAAGAGCTGCAGCCATACAACGCCGCACTCAGCACAATTGAGCCGATCAGAATAAACACTTTTCTCATAAACCCTAACCTGTTTTGCACTTCAATCCCCACCTACCTGGCATAGAGATTGCAGCCTGAACGGTGCAAGTATACCTTATCCAAATGTGTATGTAGAACACGACGGAGTGCGCGTAACTTAAGCAATCATGATCTATTGGAGTGGTACATCTTTCCTCTGCACACGCATACATGTACATGCTATGATGCAAACGTATGGCGGGAGAATCACGCACCACCGCCGAGGCTACGACGCGTAATAAGGAGGCTGACATGCCTCCCAGACGGTCGAACTCGAAATCGGCGGAGGACAAGAAGAACAAAGAATATTTACTGGCTTTAGAAGAGTTGGAGCGCGCGCAGGAACGTTTGCTCTCCTCTGCAATCGCGTTCTGTGATGGCGTCATCAGCGCGGGCCAACTACGCGCCGTGCGAGAATTTCTACGCGAGCAGGAACGGAAGATCGATGAGCTTGGCGGCTTGCAAGCCTCCCCATTTCTCGAAGATATCGAACAAACCGTTCCTGAGCAAAGCGCTGCTCCGGCGCAACCCGTGGAAAAACCGCCCGCCAAAGCTCCGCGCGTCAGCACCCAGGCTTCCGAGATCGCCCAACCCGGGATAGCACAACAACCCGTCATCAACACTGCACAATTGGCAGATATCGATGATCCCGAATTGAGAAAACGATTGGAAGTACTTGATCAGAAGATATCCCGTCTTGAACAAGACTTCCAACAGGGACGCATCAACGCCTCACAGTATCGGGCAATCTACCGCCATTATATGGAGCAACGCGAAGTCGCTTTACGCCTGCGCCAGAAATACCCGGACAGCGACCGCTGGCAAGTGGTGCTCGAGGAAGGAAAGACGCGTTTCCTGCTCCAACTAAACGAAGCTGCTTGCTACAGCATCGGGTTGTACGACATCAATTCACGTGATCGAATCTTCGTACACGGTGATATGCCCGCCGGGGCTGAAGAAGCGCTGGGCTTGCTGGGTACCTTTGGGGGCCGCGACGACGGTACTACCGATGGCCGCCTCTTCGCGACAAAAACCGACAGCGGTGAAACACTACTGCTTATTCCTGGTGCATTTACATTGAATCTAGCTGTTTTTTCCCAAGATCCTCCTGCCTGGCAGGTGCGTGCACTCAGAGAAGTCCACAGGAATTTCGAAGCCGCCAACCGGGCTGCATTACAGCGCGGAGATAAAGAAAAGCTGATCTTCCCCGACCTAAACCGCTTCGTTAAATCCTGACACTTTAGAACCTCATCCAGTAAAATAGACAGCCAATCCGGGAGGTCAATTTCTATGCCGACGGATAACCTGGCGGCTGTTTTCATCTTCTCTTTTCTCGTTTCTTTCGGGGCGGTTGTATCTCCGGGACCGGTATCTGCTGCCATCGTGAGCGAGTCTCCCCGTCAAGGATGGCGCGTGGGACCACTAGTCGCGGCTGGTCATACAGGTCTTGAATTGATCATGGTCATCGTCATTTCGCTGGGACTCTCAGCTGGAATGGCCAGCCCGCTCATCCAGCGTCTGATTTCATTCGGTGGAGGCTTGC
>JASFLN010000098.1:0-6035 GCA_050118075.1 Anaerolineales bacterium | reverse complement strand
CGTTCCAACCCCAAATTCAAGCGCTTTCAAGCGCCGGTCATCCGGTAGTAACCATTGAACTCGATGATTTGAATGAGTTTGGCGCGCTGTTCTTCCTCTGGGAATTTGCAACGGCAGTAGCCGGCTATTGGTTGGGTATAAACCCATTTGATCAGCCGAACGTGGAAGCAGCAAAAAGTAGGGCTAAAGAGATGGTCAGCGCCTATCAGGAATCTGGAACCTTACCTGTTGAGGAGCCAGTACTCAGAAACGCCAACGCTGAACTCTATGCTGGGGCACCGGGAGTTTCTAAAAGTGATTATGAATTTATTGGAGGATCCATTACGGAATCATTGGATCATTTCATTCACTCAGGTCAAGAAAATGCCTATGTTTCGATCCAGGCATACCTGCCACCTTCCTCACAACTAACCAGGGCACTGCGTGATTTTCAAGCCGCAGTGCGCGATGAAACCAGATTAGCTGTGACGTTAGGATACGGTCCTCGATTTCTCCACTCTACCGGTCAACTGCATAAAGGCGATGCGGGGAACGGGTTGTTCATTCAGCTAACGGATACGAAAAGCGAACACCTCGCAATCCCTGATCAGCCCGGGTCGGGATCGTCCTCGATCACATTCAACACTTTGATCGAATCTCAGGCGCTGGGTGATCGCCGAGCCTTGATCGATGCGGGGCGATCGGTAATAAGCATCCACATTTTGGAAGCTGTGCCCGAAACCATCCAGGCATTCAGTCAAAGTATTAGGGCCACATGAGCAAGGAACCGCGAATAAAATGCAGATAGCTTTCGCATGATTAAAGCGATTATTTTTGATCTCGACGGGACTCTTGTTCAGACTGAACGCCTAAAAGCTCAATCGTATGCGCGGGCTGTGATGGACTTATGTCCTCGCACGCTAAATCAGGAAGAGGTTGTGGAGGCTTTCAAAGACGTGGTTGGCTTGTCCAGGCGTGAAGTCGCCACTCGCTTGGTTGAACGGTTCAATCTAGAAGAGCGTGCCAGCAAGCATATGGAGAAGTTTGGGGTAAAGGCTCCCTGGCAAGCGTTTGTTCAGCTTCGGCTACAGCACTATTCGGATATGCTCTCTGACCCAGAATTGTTACGTGGCAACCAGTGGCCGCATACCAGGAAGGTCCTTCAAGACGCCCGGCGTGAGAATTGCCTCACCGCCCTGGCAACTATGTCTCGTTGTGAACAAGCCCGGCAGGTGCTACAGGCTCTTCAGCTTCAGGAAGAGTTTGACTTTATCGCAACGCGGGATGATGTTGAACGCGGAAAACCTGATCCGGAGATTTATCAGCTCGTTGCAAATGAGCTCAATATTTCTGCCGCAGATTGTCTCGTAATCGAAGATTCTCCAGCAGGGGTGGAGGCTGCACTACAGGCGGGGATGTGGTGTATAGCCGTGACTACACCGTTCACGAAGGATCGGATTCACAGCCAGGGAGCGCTCGAAGACCAATGGATAGTTGATGAAGCCCACAATGTGTCGACTGTCGTAGGAAAAATGATGCAAGAGAGGAAGGGATAAGCTTTGAGCACAGATCAGCAGCTTGGCCTTGACCAATATAAAATTCAAGCCTGTGAATACGCGGTCCAATACGTTGAGTCAGGTATGGTCGTAGGGTTGGGCTTTGGAAGTACTGCCATACATGCTCTTCGAATGATTGGCCAATTGATCGGGAACGGAGAATTGAACGATATTCGTGCGGTTCCAACGGCTGATTCAATCGAACGTGAAGCCAGGCAAAATGGCATCCCCATCGTGGAATTGGGCGAGATCAAACGTATTGATCTGACCATCGACGGGGCGGATGAAATCGATCCAGATTTGAACCTGATTAAAGGGGGTGGTGGGGCATTGTTACGTGAAAAGATCGTTGCACAGGCAACTGATCGGGAGATTATTGTTGCCGACCACACAAAACTTTCTCCTCAACTCGGGACAAGATTCGATCTACCCGTAGAGGTACTTCCGTTTGGATGGGGAGCTCAAATCGAATTTCTAACCAATTTGGGTGCCTCTGTCAGCCGGCGATCAACGGTAAAGGGAGAACCTTTTATTAGCGATAGTGGGAATTTTATTCTCGATTGTTCATTTGGACCGATACAAGATCCCTTGGATCTGGCGCAGGCATTGCAGACTCGAGCAGGGGTCATGGAGCACGGTCTTTTTCTCAACCTCGCTTCGGATGCTGTCGTGGCTGGACCGGAAGGGGTCGATCATTTGAGGCGAGAGCTTTAGTCAAGGAGTATACACATGCAAATCGGCATGGTTGGTCTGGGCAAGATGGGGGGCAACATGTCCCACCGTTTGCTCAATGACGGACATGATGTTGTGGCATATGACCGCAATGACGAAAATATTCAGGCGTTGAACTCACACGGTGGAACCGGGGTGAATTCAATGGAGGAATTGATTGGCAAGTTGAACCAACCGCGCGCGGTATGGATCATGGTACCCGCAGGTGACCCAACCGAAGTGGTGATCGAGGAGTTGAAAACGATTCTCGAGGAAGGTGACATTATTATCGATGGGGGCAACAGCAACTACAAAGACACAATCCGTCGCTCTCGGGAACTGCGTGAGAAAGGGATTGCATTTGTCGATGTAGGTACAAGTGGTGGCGTTTGGGGCTTGGAGGAAGGCTACTCCATGATGGTCGGTGGTGATCCAGAGGTTGTTGATCATCTCGCGTCAGCATTTAAAACCCTAGCGCCAGCTGTGGATAAAGGCTGGGGGCATGTTGGTAAAAACGGCTCTGGCCATTTTGTGAAGATGATCCACAATGGGATTGAGTACGGGATGATGCAGGCTTATGCGGAAGGTTTTGAGATCATGCTTGGTAAGCAGGATTTTGATCTCGACCTGGAGCAGGTCGCCGAGATCTGGCGCTTTGGAAGCGTGATCCGCTCCTGGCTGCTGGATCTTACTGCAAATGCGCTGAAGGAAGATCAATCGCTTGCTCGAATTGCTGATTATGTCCCGGACAGTGGGGAGGGGCGCTGGACAGTTTTCGAGGCGATTGATCTGGACATCCCTGCTCCGGTCATCACACTTTCACTCTTAATGCGTTTGGTCAGCCGACAGGATGAGAGTTATGCTGCCAAGGTCCTTGCCGCAATGCGAAACCAATTCGGAGGGCATGCAGTAAAAGTAGATAACGACTGATCGAGTAAACAGCGGGGATCACGTATGAAGGGAAATAGTCCATGATGACTGCCGACAACGATGGCGACACGACAACGATCGTAATTTTCGGCGCCTCCGGTGACCTCACTCACCGCAAGTTGATCCCGGCACTTTTTAACCAATTTGTGAAAGGCAGGCTGCCGGAAGAGTTTTACGTGGTTGGTACTTCGAGGTCCGATATTTCTCATGAGGAATATCGTAAAACCCTCCGGGAAGGTGTGCTCGACCTTGCAGGCATGGAATGCCCTGAGAAGGAATGGTCGGTTTTCGCCAAGCGTGTTTTTTACATCCAGGGGAACGCGAAAGAACTTAGTAGCTACGAGAAGATTGACGAATTCATTCGCGAGAGAGAAGTTGGCTCTGCTAATCGTCTATATTACTTGGCAACAGCGCCTTTTTTATTCCCAGTCATTGTTGAGAAGCTGGGCCAGGCTGATATGGTTGCGGAAGGCCACGGTTGGCGGAGGGTTGTCATTGAAAAACCATTCGGTGAAAACCTTGAAACTGCACATGAGCTGAATGAGACCATTCACTCGGTCTTTGACGAAGGGCAGATCTACCGCATCGACCATTACCTGGGCAAGGAGACGGCTCAGAACATCTTGTATTTTCGGTTTCTGAACACAATTTTCGAGCCAATATGGAATCGGAATTACATCAGTCACGTTCAGATCACGGTTGCAGAAGAGGTTGATGTAGGTCACCGCGCAGGCTATTACGATGATGCGGGTGTGGTCCGGGATATGTTCCAGAATCATCTACTCCAACTGCTCACTTTGGTTGCAATGGAGCCTCCCTCAGCGTTCAACGCAGATGCTGTCCGCACTGAGAAGGTCAAAGTGCTGCGTGCGATCGGTAAGCTGGATCCGAGCCAAAGTGTTCGGGGACAGTATCAAGGATACCTTGAAGAGGACGGGGTTGCCGAAGATTCAAATACAGCAACCTATGCCGCCCTTAAGCTTTACATCGATAATTGGCGTTGGAATGGTGTCCCGTTCTATCTACGGTCGGGCAAGGCTTTAAAGGAAAAAACAAGCGAAATCGTGATCGAATTTGAGCCGCCGCCGCATGTCATGTTCCCGTTACCCGAGGATTATGATTTAACCCCCAACTTCATCTCGTTGTGCATACAACCTGATGAGGGCATCCACTTGCGTTTCGAGACCAAAGTTCCTGATTCACAGCAGGCGACACAATCCGTGGACATGGATTTTCATTTCCACGAATCATTTAGCGAGACTCCACTTCCGGATGCGTACGAAAGATTGCTGTTGGATGCCATCCAAGGTGATCCGTCATTGTTCACTCGCAGTGATGAAATCGAGACAGCCTGGTCGATTGTGGATCCCCTGCTCAACGCCTGGCGCGAAGATCCGGATTTATCACCTGTCTATGAATACGAAAAAGGGTCCTGGGGGCCTGAGCAATCAGACCAGTTTATTGAGCGCGGTGGTTTCATTTGGCGTATAGGTTGTGAACATTGAATGGTTAATTTAATTGAAAAATGACCCCTGAGAGGGCTATTCGTGTTTAATTGTTATTAATACAGGTGCATTCCACAGATCGATACCCAGGAGGTCCCCTCAGTATCGGCAGGGCATTGTCGATAATCTAGCAGTTTTCCCCTAACCGGATCGAGCAAATTCAAGGTGTGGATGAATGGCGCTGTACCGCATACATTTGTACGGTTGCCGTTTTCCAGGATCAGACGATGAAAATCATCCGCATCGCCTTTTTCAAGTTTTCCTATGTATTGATGATCTTGTTGGCGCAGCTCTTTGAGCGCATCCCCATGGACTTGCTGTCCCCCAAACGCTGGCCCTACGTGAGATAGGTCACCTGCAGCGATCACGAGCGTGTTTCTTTTTGCGATCAGCTCTCGCAATCGACCAAGCGCTGCAGTCAAGCGATCGTCTGAGCCTGGCTGTAGTGTATCGTTTCCTTCATCAACGGGAAGTGAGTCACAGAGAATCGGCAGAATTGGAAGCTCATGACCATCAAGAACATAATGCAGCCATACAGCGGCAAATTCGACAGAATGTTCCGTCCGATGCCTGAGTTCTCCATCGAATGCATTTTGCTCTCCGAGGGCCTCAACAAGCATATCGATACCTTCCTGATAGGTCGGCAGCGTTCCAAACGGTGTTGCATAATCCTGTCGCGTGAGGGAGAAGTATTCACCGGTTCCGTGGTGATCGGTCCCCAGGATCACAGCAAGCTCCATCTGTGCGATGTTATCTCTCAAGCTGTTCCAGGTGGCTGCGTACGTCAATCCACCGCGCGTGAAATCAATATGCGGAGAAAAAATCCCCCTTACCCCATCGGCATTCATATTTGAGGATGCTTTCGACTGGAATCCCTCGAGCATGGAGACCAGGTCATCAGGTTCAGAAGGGTAGGAGATGCCGGCGTGAGCGGCTTTTCTGTTTGGGGCGGATCGAAAGGCTTCTCTCGCATCCGACATTGCCTGTTTATAACGACTGTTGTCCAGCAGGTATGCTTCGTCAAGTGCAAGGAAAAGTTCTTTGAGCTCATCTTGAGAAGTTCGGATCCCAAAAATCGACAGCAGAGAAGATTGAATACCCTGTAATGTATGGGTTCCATCACACAGCATAAAGATGGCGCCCAGTTCCTGTGGGATGAGGATCGAACTTTCGGCTAACTGTAGTGGATCTTGAAGATAGTAGACCTGCTGTCGATTATGAACGGCAGGCATGGGGTTGATTTCTCTGATCCGGGGTAGTGGTATGCGCCAGTCCATACTTTGTATTTCTCCAGCCGCAATTGTATCGGAAGGGTTATTTATCGTGCAATCTATCTTCAGCTATACCTGGAGAC
>JASFLN010000097.1:0-6063 GCA_050118075.1 Anaerolineales bacterium | reverse complement strand
CCCAGCAAGGAGACGGGCCGCGAAAAGCATCCATAACTGGGTCGCCAATCCAAACCAGAGCTGTGAAATCGCGTTGCCTAGAATGCCAAGGGCCAGGATCGGCTTCCGCCCGAAACGATCGCTTAAATTGCCCCAGATTGGCGCACAGAAGAACTGCGTGACGGCATAGGAGGACATGAGTAAGCCGAGCGCGGCTCCACCTGCCGAGAATAGCTTAACGTAAAAACCGAGCAGTGGGATGACCATCCCAAAGCCCATCATGACCACCACCAAAGTTCCGAACAGTATGAATAAATGGTGACGGTTGCTTGTCATTCTTTTTCCTTGATCAGTTCATAGCCCATCACAGGTGCACGGTTGGAATGATGGTCTCAATGAGAGAAGCCTCGGGAAACTAGGCGCAGCAGCATGCCGGTCAGGCCAGCTAGAAGCATCAGCGGCATGGTGAGAATGACCAGCAGGATCACAGCGATATCTTGAAGCGCACTTCCATTGAGTACTTTGCGACCACGAAGCCGGCTTAGCAGCGAGTCGAAGGTGTTTCCCAGCAGGTTTCCGAGCGTGATCATGCGGATAATGAAAAGGATCCTGCCCGCCCTGGCCTCTCCGTAAACATCGATGAGGGTTTCAAGCGCCTCTTTGTCAGGGTTGCCGCCTCGGTCCGCATAGTGCTGCGCGAACAGCAGCGCAGGAAGTTCCTCTTCCGAGGCTGAGCTGAGATCGCCGGACTTAATCGCATCCAGCTCGTCCTGGGTGACGCCCGCACGGAGCGCCGCTGCGGAGTGGGCATAATCACAGTATCGGCAGTCATTGACCTGGGTCACGGCGATCATAATGCGCTCTGAGAAGGCCGCTTCGATCGAGGCCGATTGACTTCGGGAGGGGGGACCGCTGAGAAATGAGCTCAAGATTCGGCCCAGATCCGCAAGATAGCCACGAATGGTATAAGTGCGTTTTTGAAAAGTATTCTGCATTGCCTGCACGTAAACCTGCCAATCTACTCTCTTATGAGGAATGGATTTTGGTGAAATTAGAGCTATAAGAACAAGTCCAAACGATCCCGCAATTGTATGCATTCTAGCCCTGGCGGCTTGGCCAGGCAGGTGTCATACATCATGCCCTGCTGAGCGGATAGCAATCATCCAATATCTGATCGCAACAACGTATACAATATATTGACAAACACTTGACAAAACCGTGTAAAGCATGTACCATGTATCCATCGAACATTCATTGAGGATGGTGACACATGTTGAACAATTATGTGGTTAGTGAAGATCAGGATCTTTTTGTCCAGACCATTCCGGTGCGCGAAGCTACGCATGATGGTGGCAAACTGGAGCAGGTGATGGCGATGCGCTCCTCCGATTTACCCGATGAAAGGATGATGGCATCGGTGAAGGGGTTGCTGGAGGGTGTCGGCGAGGACCCGGATCGTGAAGGACTGCTCGACACGCCTAAACGTGTAGCCAAGATGTTGCGCGAGGTGACCAGCGGATATGACGTGGACCTCGATGCGGTCATCAACGGAGCCATGTTTTCGGAGTCGTATGGATCACCCGTCGTGGTGAAGGACATTACATACTATAGTTTATGCGAGCACCATATGCTGCCTTTCTACGGCAAAGCGCATGTCGCATACCTTCCAGGTGAGAAGGTTGTCGGTTTGAGCAAGATCCCGCGTGTGGTCGAGGTATTCGCTCGCCGACTTCAGGTTCAGGAGCGGTTGACGCATCAGATTGCTGATTTCCTAAACTCCAAACTTGAGCCCCAGGGTATCGCGGTGGCTTTGGAAGGAACGCATTTCTGCGCGGTCATGCGCGGGGTCAGCCAACCCAGCAGTGTCATGCGCACTGAGGTTGTGCTTTCGGAAGAGGATGAGGTCCGTAAGCAGTTGCTCGGTCTGATAACTGACAAAACAGGGTAAAATAAGCATGGATCAAGATAGGTAAGTGATAAATACCGATAAATCGGTCGAAGCGGAGCCTGAGATGACGATACGCATAGTGACGGACAGCACCTGTGATTTGCCTGATGAGGTGATTGAGAAGTATGGCATCACGGTTGTGCCTCTGTATATCAACGTTGGTGAAGAAGGTTATCTTGACGGTGTGGAACTGACACGTGAGCAGTTCTACCAGCGCTTGCCTGATTGGGACCCACCGCCAACCACAGCTACTCCGAGTCCAGATAGCTTCATCGATGCATACAAGAAGCTCAAAAATGAAGGCGCATCAGAGGTTCTCTCGATACATATTTCGATCAGCCTGAGTGCGACGGTGGATGTCGCACGGGTGGCCGCTGAAAAGACAAAGTCGATCCCTGTAACCGTGCTCGATTCGCGTCAATTGAGTTTGGGTACCGGTTTTCTGGTTGAGCGGGCCGCCCAGGCTGCCGAAGAGGGCAAGTCGATGGCGGAGATCCTCGAAATTCTCGAGGATCAGATCGCTCGCACGCATGTGTTCGCTGCGCTTGAGACGCTGGAGTTCCTGCGCCGGAGTGGGCGTATGAATGGTGCAGTGGCTGGTATTGGAAGCTTGCTGCAAATCAAACCCTTATTGAAGATGTATGAAGGCGACCCCACTTCTGAGCGAGTGCGCACCAGCAATGGAGCCAGCAAGCGGCTGCTTGAGCTGCTTGAGGAGAAGAAACCTTTTGAGCGGATCGCGTTAGTGCACACACATGCGGATGAGAAGGCCCGGACATTGCTCGAACAAGTGCAGGCTGATCTGCCGGAAGGTGATATCCCTTCGGTCGATATCACCCCGGTCATCGGTGCGCATATTGGCCCTGGCGCGGTTGGTTTCACCGTGATCTCATCTAAAAAGACCCGTTGATTCGCGAGAGATGATCTAAGCATTAAGAAAACCCCGGCCTGGTAGCCGGGGTATTTTATTGCGAATGGCGCAATCGCTTTGGTTCTAGAGCTCTTTTGCCAGGCGGGCGGCGATGCGGGCGTTTTGCCGTAGAAGGGCCAGATTGGATTGCAGCGTCGCTCCATCGGATTGTTCCGATAGATAGTCCAGAAGAAAGGGCGTCAGATGCTTGCCATGGATGCCCTTACGATCGGCTTCAGCTTGAGCTTGCTCAATGACTGCTTCGGCCTGTTCCAAAGGTATTGCGGTTTCTTCGGGACATGGAACGCAGAGCAGCACTCCGGAAGACAACCCCAATTGCCAGTGTTTCTGAATAATCGCCGCAGCTTCAGCGATCGAGTCGACCCGTTTGTGAACCGGCAGTCCGCTGCTGCGCGAGAAGAAAGCTGGAAAAGAGTCGGTTTGCCAGCCGAGCACCGGGACACCAGCGGTCTCCAGCCATTCAAGCGTGCGGGGAAGATCCAGGATCGATTTCGCGCCCGCGCAAACCACCACGACCGGCGTCTGGCGCAGCTCCGGTAAGTCGGCTGAAACATCTCCACTGTCCCCCCGGTGGACACCGCCAATCCCACCTGTCGCGAAGACCTTGATCCCGGCAGCGTGCGCGATGTACATCGTTGCTGCCACCGTTGTGCCTGCATTGTTTGCACCGGTGGTGGCAATAGCCAGGTCTCGCCGGCTGACCTTGATCGCCTCTGGATCAAGCGCTAAACGTTCGAGTTCAACATCGCTTAGTCCGACCTTGATTTTGCCCTTATAGACTGCGATTGTTGCAGGCGTTACCTGTTCTGATTGGATTTCTGCCTCCGCTCGTCGGGCGAGCTCCAGGTTGACTGGCCTGGGGAGACCGTGCGTCAGCACGGTCGATTCAAGCGCGACGACCGGATCTCCGGCGCGCAGCGCATCTGCGATATCGGGTTGGATAGTCAGCCATTTCTCTGGATAGGGGGGTATGAGGTTTGAAGAGGTCATGTGAGCTGCTCATTGATATTGCGCATCCGACTTGCTGCAAGAAGCAAGACCGTCGGTTGAGGACTAAGGCAGTGCATCATAAAGGCGCTCGAGCGATAAGTCCGGGGCGACGGTTCCAGATGTGCGCAGTGTGAGTGAGGCTGCGGATACACCCAATAAAATGGCTTCATCCAATGGGATTTCATGGTGCAGTGCGAAAATGACCGCCGCGGTAAACGCATCGCCCGCACCGGTAGGGTCGACGATTTCGGTTTTGAGCGCAGGGACATGGCCGCTGCCATCGGCGCTTGCATAGCCGACCCCGAACTCTGCCATCGTCACGATGGCGATATCCACACCCTCGGAGATTAAATGGCGTGCAGCGTCGATGGCTTGATCGCGATTTGCATGGGGTACGGGATGAGGGCAGAGCACTTCCGCTTCGCTTTCGTTGGGTACGACCAACCAAAGCCGGTCAAGAAAGTTACAAAAGACAGGTGCCAGGTTGGCGGAGGTCGGATCAGCGGCGATGGGCACGCCTTTCTCGTGGGCGATCTTGATCACCGATCTCAACGTGTCCTCGCTGAGATTTGCATCCACAAAGACCGCTGCGGCGTCATCAAATAAGTCCTGCTTTGCCTCGATATTCTCCGGGCGTAAGGTGGAGATCACGCTCATATCGTCCATGCCAAGGTGCATTCGTCCCTGGGAATCAAGGATCGCAAGATAGCTTCCGGTGGGGTGATCCGCCGAGCGAATCACATGGGAGATGTCCACGCCGCAAATCTCGGTCTGATCCAGAATTTGATTGCCCTGGTCGTCATCACCAACGGCTGTGAGCAGTATGACCTGCTCACCCAAACGGGCAAGGTTCTCAGCGAGGTTGCGGGCTACACCACCCGGTGAGACCCTGAATACACCCGGGTTGGACGTGCCGCTGCGCAGTTCGCTGCGGGCGCGCACGACCACATCTAAGCCTGCTGAGCCGATCACCAGGAATGGGCCTTCCCGAGCTTCGAATTCTGTCATGGACGCTCACCTCCAAGCACATTGGGCCGCACAAGACGTTCAAGGTGGTCTTCGATCCGTTGGAGGTTTTGAGCGTGTTCTGTCGCGTAGGGGATATCAGATCGCCGCAGAGATTGAAACTGCCTGAACAAGAGTGCAAGCAACTCGTAGCAGCGGTGTTCGCGTGGCAGCTCCCCCGCCTGCCAGGCTTGAACCCAGGAACGGGGGATTTCAGTTATGCGCTCCTCGAAATAGGTACTGCGCTGACGCTGCAGGAAGGCTGGCGACCGGTAGAGCTGTAAGCGTTGGTAGTTCCTCCAGGTATCCAATAGTGTTTGTCCCGGGGTGACGGTACTGTCTTTGGGCCTCTCCTCTGGGGCGCCGATTTCCCATGTGCCTACGCCCACCCATGCCAGGGCGAGGCCTCGGTCTTTCAAGCGTGCTTTGAGTTCGGGGGTGTGAAAGCGTTCGGTCAGTTCACGGCGCGCAATCTGGAATTGCTGATCGGCTGTTGGATGAATAGGCGATGGTCGAGACGCGGGCGTTTCGCCAGTCTCACTGCCGGGCTGCATGGAGAGAAATTCTTCCAGCGTATAGCGGGCAACAAAGGATTGAAGCTCTTCTTCGAGGATATGCCGCATGACATCCTCTGCGGCCGGCAAGCCGGACTTCGTCACCGCACGACCATAGACCAGGCGGCGAAGACTTTCCTCACTGTAGGGGTAAGGATCGTCCAGGCTGCGCTGGTCGATTTCGGCATATACACGAAATAGCATCTGTGCATCGCGAGCGATCATTTCAACCCCATCACGTGTTTCTGCACGGATGGCTTTGATTTGTGTAAGACGATCGCGCAGATCGATGACATCCCGCAGTTGTTCAAAACCGCCCACAAAATAAGTCGACTGTGTACGGCGAGGAGGTCCTTTCTCATCCACCGGTTCATCGGAACCGTTATGGCCAATGGTGCTCAGTGCATACACTTTTGGTTTGCCTTCTCGATCTTCAAAAATCGCCGCATATCCCAGGTGAGTTTGAATATAGCCTGGTCCACCGATCCGCTTGATCGGGTTGGAAGGGTGCAGCGTATCTACGTCACCGCGATCGATGCGCAGGCGCGGGTAGCTTAATCCAAACAGGGCACCGAGCAGATACTTTATGCCAATCCAGATCGATTCTAGCTCGAAGAGATCACTCAGATAGATACCCCCCAGGAAGAGACCAGCGA
>JASFLN010000096.1:0-6134 GCA_050118075.1 Anaerolineales bacterium | reverse complement strand
TCATCGCTTTTCGCCAGCTTTTCAAGACGATTTTCTACTTTGCGGAGGAAGCGGGCCATGTTGTTTATATCGTCCCGGTTGACTCGCCCTCCATGTGCGCTGATGACCATATAGCCATTCGCTTCAAGCTTACGAAGATCATCCAGAGCTTCGAGCCAGAGATCCAGATCACTCACCCCAAGATATGGCGGCGAATTCACGCTGACCGCATCCCCAACAAAAACGACGGAGGTCGTATCATCCAATATCCAAATCGATCCCGGCCTTGGCCCGGAACGATGCAAAAAGCGAATGTCTTTGGCTCCCAGCCGCAGGATTAACTCCTGGTTGAACGTAACTTCAGGCAGTGCGGATTGAACCCCCGTCACACGCTTCAAACGATCTGATTCGGCACCAATCGGATGTGTACTGCCCTTGAACGTATCGGACCACTCCCGGATGGTCTCAAGGGTGAGATCATGTGCTATCCGGGGGAGGTCCAGGGCGCGCGTCCCCAGCACCCGATCGGGGTGCGAATCAATCACTGCAACGTAGCGCACGCTTCCAATGTCTTCGACCTCCATCAACCACTGCTTGACATCATCGACCAGCAATGGGGTGTCGATCAGGAGCACCTCATCGCGTGAGGAGATCACGCCGATCTCACCAGAGGGGTACTTATCCTCGACCCATACTTGTGACGCCACTCTGCGCATAAATTCTCCTCTTATTCCCAGGGATTATGAGTGCGGTAATGTAAACGAAAAGGTTGAACCCTTGCCTTCTTCACTTTCCACCCAGATCTTTCCACCGTGTGCTTCTACAGCCAAACGGCAAAATGCTAAGCCCAAGCCCAACCCCTTCGGACGGTCATCTTTGGTCACGCGGGTGAACTTGTCAAAAATCTTGTCTAGATCTTCTGCGGGAATGCCCGGACCACTATCGGCCACACTGATGATTAATTCCCCGTCGCGCGCATCCGCCTTTACGGTGATCTGATCTCCACTGCGTGTGTATTTGATCGCGTTTTCAAGCAAATTGATCAGAACCCTGCGGATCATGTCCACATCGATTTCTAGTGTCGGCAGCTTGGGAGCCAGTTCCATGCGCAGGAGCTGTCCCTTCGCCTCCGCCGTTGGATGAATTTCCTCCACCGCTTCCGCCACCAATGCACCGATCGATGCTTGGGACATGTTCAACACAGCTCGGTTGGTCTCCAGCCGATCGAGGTCAAGAAGAGATTCAACAAGACGTGATGCCCGACGGCTTGACCGCATCGCTATAGACAAAACAGATTGGATCGTCTCATCATCATCCATGATCGTCGCCTGGAGCACTTCAAGGCTCGAAATAATGTTTCCGATAGGTGAACGCAAGTCATGGAAAATCATCGAGGTCAGATCTGTGCGCAGCTCAGCTAATTCAAGGCGTTCAGAGATATCACGCAAAATCCATTGTAAGAAAGAAACCGAGCCGATGCGTATTCGTTTGACATGCACCTCAGCAGGGAGCTTGCGCCCGGTGCGATGTATCGCCTGGCTGTCATAAGAAACCGCTGCGACGGTCTCAAGTTCACGCAGGTCATCAGGAAGACGACTCCGCTCAGGCTCATGCAGCTCGAAAATAACCTTGCCAAGCAGTTGGTCATGGGTATACCCAAGAAAACTCTCAGCACGACGGTTTGCATCGGTGATTGTTCCATCCAGGTCGCTGATCAGGATCGTATCGATGCTGTCTTCAAAAAGACTCGCATAGCGCTGACGCGCGGACTGGGTTTGTTCAAACAATTGTGCATGGAAGATTGCCGTCCCAGCCAGTCGGGCGATGCCGGTCAGTAAATCGACATGTTCTGGCAGCAGGATACCGCTGCTCGGGTTGATCGCTTCGAGAACTCCGATGGTTTCATTCTGCACCTGCACCGGCACACAAGCCATCACTCGCGTCTCAAAACCAAGGCGTTCGTCAATATCCGGATAAAAACGCGGATCTGATTGCACATCCTTCACAAACAGCGGCTGCTCATTTTGAACCACCCAGCCAGAGATGCCCTGGTCTCGCATGATGCGTGTGCCCACCACCTGATCAGCCGATCGCCCGCTTGCAACCCGGAAGACAAGCTCGTCCGTCTCTTCTTCAATCAAAGCCAGTGAAGCCGCCTCAACATCAAGACTCTTCATCGTCTGCTCCGTGATGCGCTGGAGCACTTCACCAACTTCCAGACTGGACGTGATCGCCCGGGCAGTTTCACTCAACGCTTTCATCGCTTGCAGCTGACGCTGACTGACAGCGTAGAGGTGTGCGTTATTGACCGCGACGCCGGCCTGATCAGCAATTGAGGAGGCCAGTGCTAGGTCCTCCTGCATGAAATGGCCGGGTTTTCTGCGTCCTAGCGTCATCACGCCAACGACACGATCGCGCGCCACCAGCGGAACACTGATCGCTGAACGAGTTTCTTCTTCCTCCTGTTGTTCGGGTTTCTGCAGCCAGCGAGGGTCGTTGAGAGTGTCATCGATCAACACCGCTTCTCGGTTTTCAACCACCCAACCGGCCAGACCCTGTTCGTATGTGTCGCGCAGCTGGTCCGCAGTGTGATCATGAACTCTGCCCCCGTATGCAACGGTCCCCTCCGTCACCTCGCCACGCTCGTCAATCACAAGAATGCTTCCCGCCGGTGCGTCAACCGCTTCCAGCGTAAGCTGCAGGATCCGCTGGAGCAGCTCGCGCAGATTCAATTGAGCAGTAAGCTCACGGCTAATGGAGTAGAGCAGATCAAGCGAGGCTTTCGTTCGTTCTTTCAAGATATTATTTTTCGGATGCGATCAAAGTCCAATCTTTCAAACCGTTCCAGCATCGCTCCTGCCTGTGACAGAAACCGCATTGAAACGGATATCGCTTGCGACGAAAGGATGTCCATCCCTGTTGGGCTGACACGTCTAGCTTACATAATGGAGTACGAATGAATGTTTCGAGTATAGCATAGCGATAGGCTGCAGATTGACAGGACATTCGCACCATATCCATACACGGGAAATAAGATCACTAATCTTTGCCCCTGCGCCCATCTTCTTCATAAATAAAAAGCCAACCCACGATTTCGCCCACGTCAAAATGATCGTTGGTTTCCCACTCGCGCATTGCTGAATAGGTACGGTCGTAACGTGAACTTGTCTCACCCTCCATCACAACCCGAGTTGCAGTTTTTATCGCCTGTAGACGCTCCTGCCAGCGAGCCATATTATCAACACGTAGATCCACCCAACCTTGATCAGGGTCAACGGCTTTGATCACTGGTCCCCGCAGCAGTCGCTCACCATCAGGGGGCAAGATAGGAATGCCAATCGATAGAATATGTTGGCGCAGGCGATGATCCTTTGAGATCAACTCCCAGGCTTCAGAAGCAAGCTTTTCCGATGTTGATCCGATCGCGGTGCTCATCGTCTCCGAGATGCGTTTGATGATGTACGCTTCGAAGAGCAGCTTGGATAACCTGGGCGGTCCGAGCTGCTCGAAGGCAACCGAATCCACATCGTAACGCTCTTCGAGCATCCGCATGCGGTTGATGGCCGCCTCGCGTAAAAAACCCGCCCGGTAGCTTGGTCCAGTTGCACTGGCATCTAAGCTGGCAATGACATCATGACCTGTATTTCCACCGCGCAGCTCTGCGACTACATCCTTTGCGATCTCTTCTGGCGTTACAAACTGCATCTGTCCGAGGGTTGTAATCGCCGTGAACTCGCCCAGAGCGAAGAGCCCATTTTCACCGGTGTCGATGTAAACCGATTCAAGAAAGTCTCCGGTCGCGGTGCCGAAATCTCCACTTCCCTCAAGCGTCGCTTGATTGCTCAAGTCATACGCTTGCTCGGGTGTACAGTCATAGAGCGGGAATTGGCGGCCACCCCCATGCACGCGACCGTACTCGATCGCTTTCCAGGCGATCGCAGCCGTCGGTTTGACTTCTTTGACGATGGCCGGTCCTCCGGGTGTGCGCGCAAGCAGAAAGGTCAACATGGTTTGAGCGCCAGCCACTGCCGATTTTGAAAGCAGGACACGGGAAGGTTTCTCCTCCCCATGCGTGTAGGGGATATTCAAACCCATGCCGCCTGTACCGCTGGTGCCGACTTTGATATACGCCTGTGTTCCAGCCGCAAGCAGCGCTTCGTAGAGAATTTGCACGTGACGCACAAGCTGAGGAACATACAAAGAAGCTAACAAACGTTCGATTTCCTCCGGCCAGTCTGCCTGCGCATCCTGTACAATCAGATCCTCCAGCCGGCGCGCAGTGTGGTAAATGTTCTGATACGCCACGGCAGTCGCCGTGTTGACACAATCGATCACAACATCTGCCGCCGAGGATTTCAATGCGTCTGCAGCCCCGGTGATTATTCGGTAAAGCAAGGACGCGCCCAGGATCTCTTCGTCCAGCTCCTCAAGAATATCTGCGACCAATCGTTTTCGTAAAACAGGATCATTCAGTACGGCTACGCGTGGATGAATCCCCTCGCCGAGTTCCTGCCACTCAGAGCGCAGCAGCAAGTCTCCCCATGCGGGGAGAATTTCGGTGTCTGTATCAGGATATATACTCTGAAGTTCCCCAACCGCTTGCTCCGCTTGCGCTTGACGAAGGGAAGCCACGATGAGCTTACTTGGCGCCTCGCGTAACAGCTCACGGCAAACAGCCGTCCCCACCAGGCCATAACCTCCGAGCACCAATACAGTCTTACCCTTTATGTCCACGCGTCGACCTCCCGGATACCGTTAATATGCATTGAGCATAGCTCAGAAAAAATGGGGGGAAAAGCAAACGCGCCAGCAAGCTGGCGCGTCAATAAATTCGCAATGACTTGAAAGATCCTAAAAGTTATTACCTTTGAGTTCTTCATGGAAGAACATCGTCATGACAGCGTTAACTACCGTAACCAACAGAGCCCCAAGCAAGCCGGCCCAAAATGTCTCAATCTGATAACCAAATTCCGGCCCGATTTGCATGCCCAACCAGCCCGTCAGCCAGAAGAGAGCTGTGTTAATTACCAATGTGAAGAGCCCCAGAGTCAACAGGATCAGAGGACAGGTCAACAGCTTGAGTATGGGGCGCACGATGGCGTTAACCAGGCCAAAGATCAAACCCATAACCAGGTAGGCCCACCATTGAGTGCTCTGAGCCTCGATTCCCTGTATCCATCCGGTTCCTACAGCAAGATAAATAGCAAGCGCGTTGATCGCTAAACGAATGATTAGATTATTCATAGGTCTCCTTTGATTCCATCATACCATGTGCTCGCTTTGAATAAGTACTCTGTTCATTCCACAAAAATTTCGACGCGCTGTCCTTCTTCTTCATCCACAATGTCTACGATTTTTCCAACCATCCCTTGTTCAAGCGCCTCGGTAAGATCTTCCATCACAATATCCTGCTCGGCATCTGGAATGAAACGGGCGCCCATTCTCATGCCCACATTCACAAGGCTGAGCGGTAGATTGACCCTCACCGATTCCTTCCCGGTGTGCAGATCGAGAACGCGCACCCGGAGCCAGCGTGGCCGGTCTTCTTTCATATCTGGCGCGCGCTTATCCTGCTTAGTAACCGCACCGAGCAAACGGGTGCCCTCTTCGGCGGTGATCTTGCCTTCCTCAATCATCTTCAAGATCTTCATTCGCTCTTCTACAGACATGTTAACCTCCCGGGATCAACCGAGGAACACTTCCACGCGTTCGCCCGATTCGCCTTCATCAACTTGAATAGTAATGGGTGTATCGCTGGATACATTCCCTTCCAGCGCGATGATCAACTCATCGACCGTGGTTTGGTCGAACGCCCCAATTCGTGGGGAAAACCAACGAAGAATTTGTGCGGTCAAACGCAATGGTAGCGGAAGGCTGATCGCAATCCTCTTTGGCCATGAATCCTGGCCTGTATGCACCCGGATGTGCACCCAGGGTGATTGGATCGTCAGAACAGCCAAAACCATCACCAAGCCCCCAATCACCAGCAGCGGTCCCGCACATATCCACCAGACTCCCCCTAACTGAGACAAGCCATAGCCTACAGCCGCCGCAGCCATCCCTAGTGAAAAGGGCACCAGCCACCATGCCCACCATTTCTTTTGGGGAACATCGGAAACCGTTGAGGGCTCGGGGACACTACCATCCATCATTTT
>JASFLN010000095.1:0-6198 GCA_050118075.1 Anaerolineales bacterium | reverse complement strand
CAATGTCAGGCCAGCTGTTCGGCTGATCTCCCACTCCATACTCCAGAACCCAATCCTTGAAATCACCCGTGGCGGCTGCGCGACCGAAGATCGATACCGGGCTTGTCGCTAAGGTTGCACCGCTCGACGGATCGGTAAATTCGACAATTGGTCTCGGGCTGTCTTCAGTGCATGTCTCATCCGGGATGAAGAAGAGTGGATCCTCTTCAAAGCCCATTTCCTCCGCCCAATCCTGGCCAGCAGAATCCTCTTGCAGCCATTCACGTGCCCAGGGGTCGTCTACGTTTAAACCCAATTTTTGCTCGACGAAATCGCTGCACTCGGCAGAAGCCAGCTGCAGCGAGTAGGTGTCGACCCATGCTTCCTTCCAGAGATCTTCTTCCGGGGGACGCGGCGGCTGATCACTGGCGAAGATCTCTGTCTTTTGCTCGGGGCACCATTGCGATGGCTGCGCTCCAGAAATGGCACAGATCACTTGATCTGTAATGCCTGTCGGCCGCGTGAATGCGAGGTTGCGGTCCCCAGTAAGCCTTTCAGATGCGAACTGCATAAATTCGTTCCAAATCGGCGCCGCGCCGCTCAACCCTGAGGTGTTGACCATGGGGGTATAGTCTGCGTTGCCTACCCACACACCAACAGCCAGGTCAGGGGTATAACCCAGGGTCCAATTATCCCGGAAGTCATTCGTCGTACCGGTCTTGGCCGCCGCCGGGAAGGGCAAACGCAGGGCTGAGTTGGGCCCAAACGCTGGCGTCCGGGCTGCGTTATCGCTCAGAATGCTGGTGATCAAGTACGCGTGTTCGGGTCGGATCAGCTGCTCGCCGGCAGGAGCTTCATATTCATAGACGACGGCTCCATCGGTGTCCTCGATGCGTAATATGCCAGTAGGCGGCACCTGAACCCCACCATTTGCATACGTCGCATAGACTTTGGTCAAATCGAGCAGGGTCACATCCCCACCCCCCAGAGTCAGGGAGAGGCCATAATCATTGCGATTAAGCGTGGTAATTCCTACCCTGCGGGCGAATGCGATAAAGCCCTCCTCTTCAGGAGTCCCAGGGTCATCATAGATTCCCACAAAATCAAGCGTTTTAACTGCCGGGATGTTGTAGGAGTTGGCCAGTGCGCTGCGTACGGTGACAGGACCATGAAAGCGTTCGTCGTAATTGACCGGCTCATACGGTGGGCGTGGGTCGTCCGGGTTACCAGAAGGCGGGAATTCTGAGGGAACATCCCAGATCAATGTGCCGGGGGTCCAGCCTTTTTCGAATGCAGCAGTGTAGGTCAGGGGTTTCATGGAAGAGCCAGGCTGGCGGGGTTGAACGGACATATTGATCTGGCCGTCGATGTCTTCATTGTTAAAATCCGCTGATCCAACCATCGCCAAGATCTCACCGGTGTTTACATCAAGAGCGATCAACGCACCATTGGTTGCGTTCTTGTCAGTCAGCGCCTCTACCTGTTCTTTTACGATTTGCTGCGCACGAGATTGGAGGGTTGGGTCCAACGTTGTGTAGACGGTGAAGCCCGATCGGTAGATCGTTTGGGGGTCGTAAAGTGCTTCCAGTTCACCGCGGATATAGGTGACCCAGTGCGGGAAGCGCATCTGGATATCAGGTGGCTGGAAGGCGTAGTTGGTGATCTCTGCTGCGGCAACCCCGGCATCTTCAGGGGTCACGCAGATCGGCTGCTGGCTGTTGCTGACGTAGATACATCCCTGCTCCTGGCTGGTTTTAACCATCAGGGTTAAGACCTGGCGATGACGGGCCAGCGTGGCATCTGGATTGGTGTAGATGTTGTATACCGAGGGGGCCTGGACGATGCCAGCCAGGAAAGAAGCCTGTGCGAGCGTTAGCTTCTCGGCGGTGGTGTTGAAGTAGGTCTCTGCGGCTGCTTCGACACCGTATGCCAGGTTGCCGAAATTATGTTGGTTTAAATAGAGCTCGAGAATTTCATCCTTTGAATAGCGCCGGGTGATCTCCGCAGCAAGCATGATCTCGCGTGTCTTGCGACGGGCAGTGCGACGCGCCACCTCCTCTGGAGAGAGCAGCAGGTTTCTGGCAACCTGTTGAGTGATCGTCGAGGCGCCCGAAACGATCTCTCCTTGAGTGTAATTTTGCCAGAGAGCCCGGAACATCGCTGCAAGATCAAAACCGGGATGAGAATAAAATTGGCTGTCCTCGGTGGATAAAATTGCCGCCACCATAAACGGTGAAACTTCTTCCAGCGGCACATACGTCCTTCGTCCAGCCTGGGGATCAAGGATCTCATAAAGCAGATCCCCTTCCCGATCAAGAATGCGGGTCGTCTCGAACTGCGCAGCTCGATCCTGTAGGTCTTCAACGGGAGGGAGCGAAGAAGCCAGTGCGGCATATTGGTAGAGACCGAATGACAGGATCCCAATCAGGAGGGCAGCGAATACAAACATGCCCATGATCGCCATACGGAGCAAACAACCGCCACAACCTGACGGAGAAACAAATTCTGGCCCGGCGGGTTTCTTCTCCGATGATGGTGGACGGTAGGCTGCAGGAGCTACCTGTGTGGCTTCGATATCATTTTCCGGGACCCGCTCAAGCAGGGCGGCAGCTTCCTCTGCATTGGGGGGTCGATCCTTTAACGGCGTGTCTTGAGAAAGCGGGGGCTCCTGCTCTTGCTCCTTCTCAGGCATGGACTCGGGGAGCTCATCGATATCGGCAGTAGATGGAAATTCTTCAGCCATCCAGCCGCCGGTCTTTTCTGGCTCGCCAGTCGGATGGCGGTCGGCAACTTCATCCGAAGGTTTTTCGCCCGCGTCTCCAGCTTTGATTTGTCCATCAAGCAACCGCTTCAGTTTGTCGGAGGGTTCTTCTGGGGTGATATTTTCGTTCGAGTCGGGGGAATCATGGTCGAAGACATCCGCGTTTTTGGGATTGTCAAGTCGATCATCTTTCGACGTATTTCGCTCGGAATTCTCGTTGAAATCCGTCATGGGCTGGGATTATAGCATGTGTGCCAGGAGTAAGCCGGTCTGTATGGATGAAGCTGTTATTACTCTGGTTTACTGCTGATGAGCACGTTCCAGTGGCCTTTCATCACAGATTTCTCGTCCTGGTTGAGGACGTCGACCTCAATGAGCAATGAGCCACCCCCTAATCTTGGTAGGGCCTTCTTTTGCTTGACTTCGAGTACGATATGAATCGTATCGCCCAGGAAGACTGGCAGACTGAATTTCCAGTTTGTAATTTCACGGAACGCAATCACCGTGCCTTCCATGACGCCGGTGCGCGCCGCCAGACCGGATGCGATCGCCATGCCGAGCAACCCATGCGCGACCCGCTCTCCAAATGGCGTTGTTTTTGAAAACTCCGCATCGGTGTGAATGGTCGTGTAATCGCCCGATATGCCGGCAAACAGCATAACATCGGATTCAGTCACCGTGCGCCCAGGGCTTAGAATCTTCTGGCCAATATCAAACTCTTCGAAGTACAGCCCACGCAGCTTGGGATCCATATCTCCTCCTTGAAACAAGTTGCCAAGGTCATTCTAGCATGGCTGAGATTCGCTGCTTGCGTTGACCTTTAGACAGCTGGTCCTTACAATCAATCCATGCGTGTTTGGTCATTACCTCTTGATGCCCCACTAACATTAACACTGGCCGCAGACAGCCGTTCTGATGATTTCGATCCTGATAACGATCAAATCTGGCAGCTTTTCGTTTCAGAACGCGAACCGGCAGGTATTGCGCTTCATAGTACATATGGGCTTCGAGCGAAGAGCATTCACATTTTGCCGGCATTCGAGTTGGATGGAAAGCTTGTTCAACGTGTGCAGGATTTTGCATCCCCGCCCTTGATTCATGCCTGGCTGCCTTCTTACATCTCTTTAGATTTATGGCCCTTTCCAGAGTTGCAGGTCCATGCGGAGTATTGGGTTCAGACTTCATCTCTCCTGGCAGGGCGTTATACGTTCACAAATCGAGGTGAAGGTACAGTGCGTGCCGCGCTGAGGATCTACAGCATCCTCAAACCAAATGACAGCGGCATGCCGATAAGTTCAACCCGTGATCAAGGGGTTCAGATTCTCAGCGGTCGTACGGGTGATCTCGCACCGCTCATCTTCTTACAAGGTGGTGCTCGCAGCGAGCCGGGCGCTTATCCATCGCTTAGCGTGCAAACCCACTTGATGGCGGGTGAGAATCACTCCTGGATTTGGGCTCATAGTGGAGCGGACTCAATCGAACAGGGAATAGGGCGAAGCCGAGAAATGCTCGAGTCAAATTGGGACGCGGAACGGGCCCGGATGCTGATGGAATACAGTGATCTGGTGGAGGTGCAAACCGGTCATCCGGACTGGGACGCAGCCCTATGGGCGGCGCAACGGGAAGCACGCAATCTTTTCCTGCGCCCAAACCGGAAGCTCAAGCATGCAGTTCCTGTACAGTCTCGAACCTTAAAGGATGGTTGCGCTGGAGAGAGTGGCGGGTCGACGTGGGAACCGGCCAGCCCTTGGGAAGCTTTTTATTCTGCTCTTCAAATCCTGCCTGGCGCGCCCGAGTGGGTGGCGGGTTACATCGAGACCATGCTGCGTCTACAGGAGGGAGATGGGCACATCCCTGTGATGACTGATTTCAGCTCCCCTCATGATGGTTGGCTCTTTCCGCCATTACTTGCCCAGCTCACACAACGTTTATATCGCAGGACCGGGGATAAGGATTTATTACGAACCTCGTTTTCAGCACTGCATTCTCTTTTCGAGCGCTGGTTTGAAAGTGACCATGACCGGGATGGTGATGGGTTCCCGGAGTGGGATCATGTGAACCAGGCCGGTTTCAAATCCTGGCCAGCTTTCAGCCCCTGGTTCGAGTGGTCTAAAGGTTTGGAGTTGTCCTCTGCGGAGACGACGGATCTGGGCAGCCTATTAATCCTGGAGGGGGAGGCTTTGCTTGCAATCGCAGCGGCATTGGGTTTAGACGAGCAGGTGCAGGGAGTCCTGGCCAGGGTTGAGTTCTTGAAAGAACGGTTAGAGAGCTCCTGGGTAGAAGGCGTTGGTTATAAACACGTAGATTTCTATCTGCATGAAAGCGTAGTGGGCAGGCGACTGGCCGTACGACGCGGGGAATTCAACCTGGACATTAATCGCGAATTTGATCCTGCGGTCCGGGTTCTTTTTCAGGTCGAAGGACCCGAAGAGAACGTTGGGGGGATCCGCGTCCTTATCCACAGCCGAGGTCGTAGGGGCCCCAGCAGGGTGGAGAAATACGGTCATCGAGATTTTAGGTGGTTCCTCGACTGTGGCTATCTAACGAGTGACAAGCCCAGTGCTGCGATCGAGGAGATTGAGGTTAAGGGGATCGATCGCAAATTCAGGACCGAGATTTCGCTGGCGGATTACTCTCGTGAGGATATCATGCAGCTGCTGCCCCTTACCGCCGGTGTGCCGGTGAAAGAACGCGCTGATATGCTCGTCCAGGAGATCCTTCAAGCTGGGGGACGTTATTGGCGCAGCGGTGGTATCCCTTCGATACCGGCGAATGATCCTGATTACGCATTGGAAGCAAACAAATGGGCCGGGACGGTTAACCTGCTCCGCAACCATTGGATCGGTGAGGGGCTGCTTCGGTACGGGTATGAATCCGAGGCGGGTGATCTGATGGAAAAATTATTGCAGACCGTGACCAAGACCCTCCAAGCCGAACACGCCTTTTCTGGTCACTACGACGGGGATGGCAAGCGAGTCCTGCGCGATAACGGTGCAGCGGGTGGATTGACGCCGTTTGCGCTGCTTCTTGAAGTGTTGGGCGTGGAATTGATCACCCCCAGGAAAGTGCGTGTCAAGCCGGGCAATCCGCTCTCACGCCCGGTCCGAATAACTTGGCGCGGGTTGCAAATCGATTGTGAAAAAGACGTGACTCGGGTGACATTCCCGGATGGTGGAAGCACAGAAGTGACAGGGGATTCTATTAGCGTAGTCGAGCAGCTTGATTAAAAGGGATTGATATAATCGCCGTGCGTTCAATACAGATAAGATGTAGTTCTCGGTGCGGATGCTCGTAAACCCAATACGAAAGAATTCAATCGAAGCTGAAGCTATTAGGCTGCAGATCTTTTCCTGGCCGGCGGTATGAACGGATTGCCCAGGATCTAATAGCGTAGTATCAAATAATGACAAGTGTAATTTTTAGCCCGATCCTGCAGCAGATTAACGAGCTTGAAATCA
>JASFLN010000094.1:0-6215 GCA_050118075.1 Anaerolineales bacterium | reverse complement strand
TCTAGATGCTCTTCACTTAATGCAATCAGCAAACCACCAGAGGTTTGTGCGTCAAACAGCAACATCCGGCTGGCTTCTTCAATGCTGTCATCAAAAACAACGCGGTCCTGGAAAAAGAGTTTATTGTCCGCGCTTCCACCTGGAAATTTCCATAAGTCAGCATATTTTTTCGCGCCGCTTAAGAACGGAATGCGATCAAGGAAAAATCTTAGCTGCACGTTACTTGCTTCACTTAATTCAACAGCATGCCCAAGCAAGCTGAATCCGGTAACATCCGTGCCTGCTCGAGCGCCAGCAGATCGGGCCGCCAAAGACGCACTCCGGTTAAGCTTTAACATCCATTCCACCGCCTCCTGGACATGTTCAGTCTCAGCTTCACCTGCTCGCAGAGCCGTTGTAGTTACGCCCGTGCCAAGAGGTTTTGTGAGCACAAGGAAATCACCTTCTCCAGCGCCTTCCTTCTTGATCAGAGTCTCTTCAAGCCCAAAACCCACCGCCACCAACCCATACTTCGGCTCATCATCCTGAATGCTGTGTCCTCCGGCGACGACTGCTCCCGCCTCACGCACCTTCTCCGCACCACCACGCATGATCTCAGCCACGATCTCAATTTCAAGTGAGCCAGGCATGGCTGATATATTCAGTGCAAACAGTGGATCAACCCCCATTGCGTATAGATCTGATAAGGCATTCGCGGCAGCAATTGCGCCGTAGTTATAGGGGTCGTCGACCACAGGGGTGAAGAAATCCAAAGTCGCAACGACCACACGTTCATCGTCGATTCGATACACAGCGGCATCATCTGGTTGACCCAAGCCGATAAGTAAATCCGGATAATCATCCGGCTTGAAGATATCCTGCAGTGGACGCAGTACCTGCGTCAGCGCTTCAGCGCTTAGCTTGGAAGCTCAACCGGCACATGATGACATGCTCGTCAACCGGATCTCACGCCCGGAAGTACTCAGCACATCGCCATGAACGCCATCTCGTTCCGATTCCATCAAGTCCACCGGTCTCTTATCAAGATAGAAAACGCGAAATCACGATGATTTCGCGCGCTTACCCAGCGGTTATTCAAATCAGCTTTCAGCTCTCGGGTAAAAAACCGTAGGCTAAACCAATACCGAACGCAGCACCGACGGCTGCTGTGCCCAGGACCCAGAAAAGGAATTCCCAGGAAGGTATATCGGCAGCAAGTCCGCCGAGCAAAACACCTATGAAACCACCGACTACTGCTGATGCTCCTACAGCAGTTAGTATTTTCTTAATTTCAGGCCACATCGCATCCCTCCAATGACAATGTTCACATTGTACTAAGTGATCGTTGATCGTCAAGGTATGATCTCAATGAGCATTTCGATTACTGAATTCGTTCAGAATATCCCGCAGCAGCGCAGTCTCGAGATTGGATCCAGAAATCACACACACGACCCGCTTTCCGTGAAGGCGAGGATCCGGTTCAAGCAACGGTGCAATTGCAACCGCCCCTGAAGCCTCAGCGATGATTCGATCCCCGTTGAGAAGCGTGTAGATGCTGCGCCGGAGTGCAGCTTCATCAAATAGCTCGATGCGATCGATCAAGCTTCGAGCGATATAGAACGGCTTGGCTCCGAACCCACCTGCTAGGCCATCCGCTATGGTCTCTTCATGATCATACGGATCATACGGCACCCCATCTCTTAAACTCAGGAATCCCGAAGGGCTCGCTTCAGCCTGCGCCCCCACAATTTGGGTTCCAGGCGAGAGCTCCTTAATTGCGACCGCGGTCCCCGCAATCAAGCCACCACCACCAACCGGGACGATCACCAGATCGGCAGTGGGACAATCTTCCATAATCTCTAACCCAACAGTCCCCTGACCAGCGATGATCTGCTCATCATCGTACGCTTGCACGTAGACGGCGTCACTGCCACTTGCATACTCAAGGGCGGCTTGATGTGCATCTTCATATGTTGTTCCTGAACTGTGCAGATCGATGTCGAATTGCCTTAAGCGATTTACTTTAGCTGATGGTGCCGTCTCAGGGATGAAGATCGCAACATTCTCGAAGCCCAAGACCTGTGCAGCAAATGCAACCCCCAGGCCATGGTTTCCAGCTGATCCGGTGACAAGCCGGGTGCTGCGATCTCCGAGCGTAGAGATTTTGTTCAACGCACCACGGACCTTGAACGATCCAGTGGGCAACCTTGACTCGAGCTTTAGCCAAACCTCCCCCTCTATTCTCATAGAGAGGTAATGCGACTTAAGCAACTCACTTTTGGCTAGATATCTTTGTATACGAGTCCTCGCGATCAAAAGTTCTCTGGCACCAAGTACGGTCCTTGACATAACTCCTGCCTTGATTAAAGAAAATTTCTTGGACGCTGGCTGATGCTGGTGCTGCCTGCTCTGCCTGGCAACAACCGCGAGATGATCAACAAGCAACCACCTGAGATAGCCAAACCTGCAGATAAAAAAACCGAGCCGCGCAGTAGATTGCCGATAACAGCCCGAACCAGCTCACGCACAAAATCAAGCGTCTCAGGCTGAAACATGGGGACTTCAGTAAAGCCTACGAATGTGCTGAATATTAAACCGGAAGAAGCGCGGACCCCCAACGAAATCATCAATGCGATGATTCCTGTACTTAGCAGTGGCCAACCAATCCATACAAAGAGATCTTTAAGTGAGCGGACCGCAAACACGACCAACATCAATATACTTACAGCAGCCAGTACTGTAGACACCAGCAAGCCCTGACTCAAGGAACGCCTAATTGTATGGATTGCTAACTGCTCGCCTGAGTCTGTGGCTGCACCGATCCTGCTCAAATCGACTGAGACCTGATCTGGAATTTCAGCCACACCGGCACTCATTTGTTGATTCAAAATTGGCAACGTCATTCTGATGATTTCTGGTGGTGGCGAGCAAACCAGTAACTGATTGACATTTCCGCCCGAAAGAAGAAGCTCACTTAGCTGCGCAATCTGATCTTGTGAACATGGCGGAAGGGATGTAAGCATTAAGGTAATCACCTGCGCGCCAGTTTCTCCTCCCATCCTGCCCTTTATAGGTTGAAGATCAACGACGATCGCTGAACTTGGTCCACCTGGCTCTAACCATTGAAACAACCCTCGAACAACCTCTTCAGCTTGCTCACTTATCCATTCAGGAGTAATCAACAGATCGAGAATCTGCTTCCATTCTTGCTGGGATAGTTGAGCCAGATAGGCTGGCGGACCACCTAATTGGCTGCATAGATCAATTGTGAGGGTACAGGGGTCACGCTCAAGCCGTACCGCCAGTTCATGAGATGCGATCGCAGTCAACCTTTCGGGAAGATTACCCTCCTGGATAGCCTCAACATAGGGTTCAGGCTGAAGTAAAACGAACTCAATTTGGTAAAGAAATACTCCAAGAAGGACGCTGAAAATGAAGAGGATTCCGAAGAATACTGCAATCGCTTTCGAACAACTCCCCGACATATGCTCTCCCTTCCTGGCTTAAGTTATCTTTGACGTAATAAACGTGATGAATTTGCCAGGATGCCAATATCTGGCAGCGACTGTGCGGCAGCGGCCAGGATCGGAGGCAAAAGGCCAAACGCAGCAAGTAAAATACCCGCCAGATTATAGATACCGGTGAAAATCAGGTTTATTTTTACAGTATTCATTGTGTGGTGAGAGATCTTAAACAGTTCCGGGACCAGATCCCAATCATCACGCATGATAGCGATATTTGCGGTTTCGATTGCGATGTCTGTGCCCGCTGCCCCCATAGCTATACCGACATCCGCTTTAGCCAGTGCCGGCGCATCGTTAATCCCATCACCAATCATGACAACTGTATGCCCTGCTCTTTGGTAGTTCTCTACAATTGCCAATTTCTCGTCTGGCAGCAGTTCAGCCTGATAGGCAATATCCAGTTTTGAAGCGATCAGACGGGCAGCCGTTTCATGATCACCGGTTACAAGCTCGATTCTACGCAAACCTGTTGATCGCATCGCCTCGATCGCAGAAGGGACATCCGGACGAAGTTCATCGACCGCTACTAAACAACCGATCAAATCCCCCTCCCGCTCGACAAATAAGGATGTGCCGCTATGCTCATTTATTCCGAGAAGCTCTGTATCCTTCGCCACTCCAATGAAACGTCGATTTCCAATGCGCACTAATTTCCCCGCAACCTTTGCTTGTGCCCCCATTCCCGGAACAACTTTGAAATCAATCGGTTCCTCAATTTTCAAGCCTTTTTCAACTGCCGCTTCAATGACGGCTCTCGCTAATGGATGCTCCGAATAACGTTCCACTGCAGCAGCGATCGCCAGGAGCTCATTCTGATCCATGTTATCCAACGAAACGACCTCTGTAATATGCGGCTTTCCCAAGGTCAAAGTCCCTGTTTTATCGATCAAGAGCACATCAACGCTCGACAGCATTTCGATGTAACGGCCGCCTTTAATTAGTAAGCCACGCTTGGCAGCCGAACCGATCGAGGCAAGCATCGCGATCGGTGTCGCTAGCGCAATTGCACAGCTGCAAACCACGACCAGCACGGCTGCAGTTGCCAGTGGATCCCTCCGAATAACAAATGTGATCAGCGCAGCAGCCAGTACGATCGGCAGATAATAGCTGGAAAAACGATCCGCGAATCTCTGCACCTGACCCTGGTTAGCCTCTGCTTCCTCGACCATCTGAATAACTTGACCAATGGTTGTTTGATCACCCACCTGCTCGACACGCACCTGCAGGCTTCCCACCTGGATCAAGGAAGCTGCGAAGACACGCATCCCAGCCTCCACCTCGACTGGCATCGCTTCACCCGTAATTGCGGATTGATCGACAGTCGCCTGCCCTTTATCCACGATCCCATCCACGGGTATTTGCTCACCTGGACGAATCAGCACCAGATCATCAACACCCACCTCGTTAATCGGTACCTCCATGTCTTGCCCATCTTTTAGTACCCAGGCAGTCTGTGGGGTCAACGCGCGTAAATCGCGCAGTGCTTTACGTGCCCCCTGAGCGGTCCACTGTTCGACCGCGTCACCCACGCGCATAAAGAAGACGATAATAACCGCCGTTGCCCACTCGCCAACCATGATGGCTGCAAACATACCGATCGTCATTAATGTGTGTGAGGTGATTTCTTTATGCAGCGCTGCGCTGATGACACCCCGAAATACCGGCCAACCTCCGAGAAGTATAGCGGCGATGTAAACCGGTATCGGGATCGTTGCGCTGAGTTGACCAAACCATCCCATCCACTCCCCGACGACAACAATCAGAATAATTGCAGCTACAAATATGAATACAGACGTAGTGATGAGAAGGAAGTTGGTACCGGATTTCTGCGTAATTCCCTGATCCTCATCTTCGGCCACCTGATAACCAGAAGATCGAATCGCACTCTGTAAAATTCCTAAATCAAGTTGTGGCTCATGTTCAATCACCGCTTTTTCAGAGCTTAGAAATACCTGCGCCGATTTCACACCTTCCACCGCTTGCAGCGCCGCAGCTACGTGGCGGGTACAATCCGCGCAATCCATACCTTTTACATGTATTTCAGACCGGATTACATCGCTGCTCTTGTTTGTATCCATGCTAATACCTGCGCCATTATGACTATGCGAAGTGTTTGAGACTGATTGTGAAACTAAATATCTTGCTTATGCCACCAACGTCGGTAATTCCACCAATGCTTCTGCCAATGTCGTGCCGTGCCAGCTGAGCCAACGACCGTCGACAAAGAGGAGTTTGTCATCCCGAACAGCAGGCGTCCCATCCAATAATCCAACCATCTCCTGACGATGCTCTTCGGAAAATTGAAAAGGTTCACTTGGAAGAAGTATCAAATCAGGTTCCGCCTTGAGGATCTCTTCCACACCCACACGTGGGTAGCGAGTATCTCTTCCTTCAGCATCCTCAGCGAGATCTGGATTAAATTCAGCTTCCAATGGATAGCGACGCGAGCGACTATAAAAGATGTTCTTCCCTCCACAGGCACTGAGGACACTGTCACAATAGGTCTCAGCGTTGAACGTCATCCAGTAGACACCCCTATCTGGGTTGCGCTCTTGCCAGATCGGCACAAAAATTGATTTTGAATCCGAGCCTGCTACACTTCGTCGGACCCACTCCAGACTCCGCTCAATTACCAATATCTTTGGAGCAGCGGTCTTCATCACCCCAAAAACTCGAGCGATGGCCCACAGAATTTGAATCGCTGAATCAACT
>JASFLN010000093.1:0-6231 GCA_050118075.1 Anaerolineales bacterium | reverse complement strand
CAAAACGAGCAGTGCAATCACATCCACTCGCACCCGTTCGCTGACGAGTAGGATAAACGTGATCGCAACAATAGCTAGTACGGTGATTCCTTCAGAGCTCACAGTTTAATAATGAAGTCCACTAGTATAAGACGCCCAATACACTAACCCAGCCTATGCATCTTGCCAAGTCTTCAAGCGACATTTTATCCAACATGGGCGTGTAAAGAAGTGGCAAATTGTATACAATCAGACAACTTGCCAGGCTAATCGCCGCTGCTGGTGTCAGTTTCAATTCAAGATCACCACTACAGACGTTCGCTTAACAGAGGATATGCTAAGTGGCTCAAAGTCTATCACGGAAGACAAAGCTCCTATACGGCACCGGAGATATTGGATTCAGCCTCACCTCCACAATTTTGGGTGTCTATTTCGCCATATTCTTGACTGACGTTGTAGGACTCGCACCAGGGATCGCAGCCGGATCGATTTTGATCGGCAGAGTTTGGGACTTTATCAACGATCCGATCATTGGCCATATCTCCGACCGCACACGAACGCACTGGGGTAGGCGGCGACCGTTCCTGCTCTTTGGTTCCGTTCCATTTGGCCTGGCGTTCTTGCTGCTTTGGTGGCGACCGCCGATTGATTCCCAAATTGGGCTAGCGATGTATTATGCGGCAGCTTACCTTCTATTCGATACCTCAGCGACATTTGCCTACATGCCCTATTATGCGCTGACACCCGAGCTCACTGCGGACTATGATGAGCGCACAGCATTAACGAGTTACCGCATGTTTTTCTCCATTTTTGGCAGTCTAGTGGCTTTCACGATCCCATTGATGATCATCGGTGGGTTTCGTCCTGAGAATGCCGATCGGGTGATGCTTATGGGCGGTGTGTTTGCCGTCATCAGCATGGTCCCTCTGTTGCTCACGTTTGCCGGGACGCGCGAACGCGAACACAACATGGAACTGAGCCGTCCCAAACTTCTGCCCTCGCTGCGTGCAGCATATAAAAACCGTCCCTTTGTCTTTGGTGCGGTCATTTTTTTGTTCACCTGGGTTTGTATTTCGATCCTTGAAACGACGCTGCTGTTCTTCTTGAAGTACATAGTCCAACGTGAAGCTCAGAGCGATATCCTCATGGGTACTATCTTCATCTCGGCAATTATCGCATTGCCTTTTTGGGAGTATGCCTCCCGGCGTTGGGACAAGCGTCGCGCGTATATCTACGGTGTGACATTCTGGGCTGTCGTGCAGATTGTGTTGATCACCTTGAACTCAGGCAGCAGCATGACGCTGCTCTTTACTTTGTGCATTCTCGCCGGGATAGGGGTTGGTGCGGCTCACGTCTTACCCTGGTCTATCATTCCCGATGCGATCGAATGGGACGAATACGAAACCGGCCAGCGCCATGAAGGCATGTTCTACAGCCTTGTGACATTGACCCAGAAGATAGCTTCTGCCGTGGCGGTACCCCTCGTCCTGCTATTGTTGGAGCTCACCGGGTATGTCCCCAACGCAGCCGTGCAACCAGCCAGCACAATGTTGGGTATCCGCGTGGTCATTGGTCCCATCCCGGCAATCCTACTTAGTGCCGGGATTGTGTTTGCCATGCGTTACCCCCTCAGTCGGGAAAGACACTCTGAAATCCGGCAGGCGCTGCGTGAGCGTGCGGAGGAACCTGCCTTGGAGGCACAATGAGCTCAATCGATGTGCGACCGGTAAAGAGTGACCGCGATCGGAAGATCTTCCTTGAGTTTCCCTGGCAGATCTATCGTGATGATCCAGTGTGGGTGCCGCCGATCCTCTCTGATCGTGCGACAAGGATTGATCCACGCAGAAGCCCATTTCTTCAACGAGGTGAAGCTGAGTTTTTCATCGCCTGGAAAGACGATAAAGCTGTTGGAACGATATGCGCTGCGGAGGACTTCCCAGCAAACAAGCGGCGTGGATTGCGGGAGTGCGTGTTTGGCTTTTTTGAAGCTGTTCATGACGACGAGGTTTTCTGTGCATTGATCGCGGCGGTATCCGAATGGGCTAGGGGCAGGGGTTTGGATACGCTCTTTGGGCCATTCGACCTTGATTATGAAAATAGCTATGGAGTGCTGATTGAAGGGCGCGATCGCCCACCGGCCATCCTTTGTGGTCACACACCAGTGTATTATCAGGACTTCTTTGAAGGCTACGGATTTAATAAGGCGCGCGGTGACAACCTCGCCTTTGAAATTCCGATCGTTGATGAATCAGAAGAGCGTCGCAAGTTGGGAAGATTAGGTGACCGCATGCGCCGTCAGGGGTGGATACACGTACGCGGGGCAGATCTTGTGAATTGGCGCGATGAAGTCGATCGGGTGTATCGATTGATTAACCCCGCTCTGCACCACCTTCCAGATCATATCGGTTGGGAACGAGAAGCGCTGCAGTCTACGATGGAACCGTTTCGTTCCATTGCGGATCCGGACTTAATACTATTCGCTGAAGTAGATGGGGAGCCGGTTGGCTGGTTTCCCGGATTACCCAATCTAAACGAAGCGCTGATCCATGCCAATGGGCTGAGGAAGCCCTGGGATTTCCTTAAGTTGTGGTGGCACATGCGTAAACCAAAGAAATGTCTTGCTATTAAAAGCGTGCTTGTGCTGCCGGAGTACTGGCAAACTGGAGTGGCAGTGCTGATGTTTGATGAGATGGCAAAACGCGCAGCTGCAAAAGGTTATGAGTGGGCCGATTTGTCACTTACCTCGGAGGATAACCCCTATACCCCAGAGCTTGCCGATCGATTGGGAGCAAAGGTTTACAAGCGCTATCGGACCTACAGGCTTTCGTTATAAAGAAGGCGACCCTGAGCAAATCGAAGTTGATGATCAAATAACAGCTCAAGATACCGTCTTATTCTCACTGGAAGATGCTGTCCTCTTCAGGTGTTCCCTCAAGTACCCGCACGCCTACCGCCTCAGCCTCGGCTGTCTTAACCCCTTCGACAAAGACCTCGCAGGTTAACCATGTGCGACGGCCTTGAATTTTTTGGACCTGGGCATGCAGTTCTACCGGCTTATCATTTGGCGTTGGCTTCAAATAGCGCACGGTTATTTCAGCGGTCGCGTAGCGATAATAAGGCGTGCTGTCCAGCCTGCGACCCTCCTCGCGGTAGGCAGCCGCCATGGCGGTTCCCATACAGTGACAGTCGATGAGAGTGGCGAGGATGCCACCGTTCATTACTTTCTCCCACCCGTGATATTTGGGTTCCGAGTGAAAAATACAAACTGCTTCCTCGCCGTCCCAAAAACTCTTGATCTGCAAGCCATCCGGATTCTCCGCGCCGCAACCAAAGCATACATTGCCCGGCATGAAGTCCTGGAAATATTTACGCTGTGTCATGTTGTATTTAGTCCCCGTTATCGAGCGGGCTCAACCACAGAGACGCCGCCCAGCCGATTGACTTCCAGGACCCAATTAGACCCCGGTGTATATTGTTCAAATTCTAATGCATCAGCAGGAGCATAGCGGAAGGTTCCATCACCCGTCTGGAACTGAACGAGGTATTCAGACTCTCCCTCTCCTGCCTGCTGATCCGCGGTCAGGGATAGCTCTGGCCAATATGGATTCAGGTTGGTACCGGATACGGTGACTTGATCCACAATGACCCAATCCATAACTGCGTAGGTGCAGAAATCATCGTATACCTCGTACATGCAGTCCTGAACAACCTCGCCATACCCCGTACCTTCATCGATCGTGTAAGGGGTGCCACAGATCTCGATTGCACCGGCAACAGGTTCATCGGATGTTCCCCGAAGTTCTTCCTGGCACTCAAGGATCTCCGCATCAGCCGGTATCTGATCATACCAATCTTCCTGCTCGACAGGTGCTTGTTCCAGGATCGGGAGTGTATGCGTCCATTCAACGCTTTGGACTGTGCCCGTCATTTCATCTTTACTGAGCAGGCTGAACAGCAGAACAGCGACACCGATCAGAATGACTGCCAGACATCCAATGCCAGCAAATTTTGTTAAGCCTTTTGGCGAAGCCGTTTTGCTGGCCTTCTCTCGTGGTTCCGGAGTTCGAGCAAGGAGACTACCACCACATCCTGAGCACTCAAGGGAGTTTGCGGTGTTGAGTGTTCCGCAGTGTGGACATTCTTTCTCCAGACCTTTTTCCTTCCGGAAGGCACCGACAACCTGTCCACTCTCGCGTGCTTCGGCTTCGGCCAATCCTCCACCGCACGCCCCACAAAATTCCGCATCTGCAGGGTTGCGTGCGTGACAGTAGGGGCAGTGAACATCTGGCCCGGCTTTAGCCTTTCGGATGTCTGCTTCTTCCGTCAACAAGACGGCATTATCCATTTGGTGAAACTGTACGTCGTGAGGTTGGGGGCCTCCACAGCCCGTACAGAACTTACGCGGTCCAGGATTTTCGGTCTCACAGCGGGGGCAAGTCCAGGCTAACTCCACATAGCCAATTGTTTTTTTAGTCATAGATCAGCTCCTGTCGATCCGTTTTGAACAAGAACTCAATGGTCTATCTGAAACGGAAGTAGAATAACCTTCGTTGCAAATCTGTGCCAGTCTACGTAGGTCCTAGAATTATGGAGGGGCGAATGTCCAGTTTATCCAATGAGGTGTGTCTGATCAGTGGCGGTGGGACGGGCATTGGAGCGGGAATAGCGAAACGTTTTGCCGTGGAAGGTGCAAAGGTCGTTGTCTGCGGGCGGAGGGAAAAACCCCTCCGCCAGGTTGTCAGCGATATTATCGACATTGGGGGAAGCGGAATCGCGGTCGCAGCGGATGTTTCCCGTGAAGAGGATGTTGAGCGCCTATTAAATGATGCCGAGACCACGTTCGGGAAGGTCACAATCCTGGTGAACAATGCGGGTATCTCCGGTGGTGTAGAAGTTCATAAGCAATCTACCAGATCATGGGACCAGATCATCGCGGTTAACCTCAGAGGACCTTTTTTGCTGTCGCGTGCCGTTTTGCCAGGTATGCGGGAATGCAGAGAAGGACACATTATAAACATCAGCTCAGAAGCAGGTTTAGAACACTACTCCGGAAGCGGTGCATACGGCGTCTCGAAGCATGCCTTGAACGCGCTGTCAGAGTTTATCCAAACAGAAAATCAGGGATTTGGAATTCGAGTAGACAGCATCTGCCCCGGTATGGTCGTTACCGAGATGACAGAGGGAAGACAGGGTTTGAATGAGGAGCTGTGTCTATTTCCTGAGGATATTGCGGATCTTGCTTTCTTCCTCGTTACGCGGCGCCCAAACATCAAGATTGGCTCGCCGATCTTGATCCAGACAATGAAAAACCCATGGAAGGATTAAGCTTATGGCAATCAGCTTGCAACCTGAGTTGGTGAGAGCTTAGGCTAATCTAACCAATATTTCACTGATCATCATATTCTGATGAGGAATTTCGATCGAATGGCGAAGTATTTCAAGCGGATCCTCTTACTGGTTGTCCTGGGTGCACTATCTTTTAGCACTCCTCCTGCGTTGCTCACTGTGGCGTCTTATATCTATTTCCATTCGAGCGATGCCATCCTTCCGCACGTGAGCGTAGGGTCGGTTGAGGTCGGAGGGCTTACGATAGCTGATGCTCAGGAAGCTATCGATCTTATCTACAACCAGCAATCTGAATTGCTGCTGATTGAGGTCCCCTCGGCGCAGAGATCATGGAATGCCATCCCCGGGCAGTTCGGACTTCAGGTTGATGCGCTTGAGTCTGCCGTCAGCGCTCATGAGCTTGGACGACAGGGAGGTTATTTCACTCGCATCACAGATATGCTGAGAATATTACGGAGTGGACAGGAAATTCAACCGGTCATCGAGTTCGACGCAGACAAGGCATCCCTTGCGGTGGATGCTTGGTCTGAAATTCTTCACAGAGACCCTGTGGACGCGAGTGTGGAGTTGTCTGGATCGAAGGTCCAAGTCCATCCTGCAGAGCCTGGATTGCAGCTGGATGTAGCCCGCACGTTGAGCGAGCTAACAGAGAGCTACAAGCAGATCTATCTCGAGTTGGGGTGGCTGCCACTCTACACACAAGAAATTCCGAGTGAGCGGTTTGAGATAGACGAGATCGCAGCGAGATTGGAGACATTGCTTTCAAGCTCTGTGGAAATTCGGGCGTATGATCCGGTGACAGATGAGCACTTCACTTGGCGACCAACGAGAGATGTGATTGCGGGTTGGATATCGCTTGAGCATGTTGGGGACCAAATCCGAATCGAAATCGACCCTCAGGAAATC
>JASFLN010000092.1:0-6243 GCA_050118075.1 Anaerolineales bacterium | reverse complement strand
ACAAATTCACGGATGTCGTAGCGGCTAATATGAGGTGTACCACGACGTAGGCTATGTTTCAATCGGGATTTAATGCTTTCTGCTTGCTGTAGTGCCGAGGAACTTGTAAGGGGTTTTATCTCGTCGCGAAATGCATCTTGCGCGTAGGGCATGCCTTCAGATTCGATAAGTTCAGAGAAATAGATCTGGTCATCCATATCGAGCTTCATTTTGTTGATTAACCGCGCGGTGTCTTCGACGTGTCCGTTTGCAAACTGCTCTCCACCTGCTCCAAGCAGAATAATGATCCCCACGGGTACACCACCAGCCTTCATCTTTCGCACTGCATGAAGTGCGTCACGTGCACGGCCGGGTTTATTCAGATACCTGAGCAGTGGTTCATGCCCTGTCTCAAGCCCAATATAGACACGCTCTAAACCGGCTGCTCGCAGCAGTGCGTAGTCGTGTTCACTTTTTTTCTCACCGCTGAAGCCATCCAGGAAGGCATAGAATCCGCCTAGGGTATCAACATCAAATACATTCCCGGCAATCTCCATCAAGCGGAGCATTTGGTTGGTTGGGATAACCAGTGCATTCGCATCTCCAAGAAAAATCGTGCGCCTTAAAGATAGCCCTGCACCGAGAAAATCATGCACCGCGCGTGCGTGAGCCTCAAAGCTTTCTGCACTCTTGATGTGAAAACGGCGTCCTTTATAAAATTCGCAAAACGTGCACGCATTGAATGAACATCCCTCGGTCGCCTGCAGCAGCACTGCCTGATATTGATCTGGCGGTAAGATACCTACCGGTGTATAGAGTTCATGAAAGTGCTTGACTTCCAGCCTGGCTCGCTCCGTGCTGAAGGAAGCAGCAGCCTCGAGTGGCCTGATCAGGCTGTTGCCAAGTGGGACCTTTAGGCTCAACTTCTCGTTGCGAATATCTGCCAGAAGCGAAAGAGCCAGTTCGTTGGCTTCCTTGACCAATTGCTCCGCTTCGCTTTCTGTAAGCCAACGTCGACCTCGTCCCTTTTGTTTGTCGCTCCATTTAGCTACGACTTTGCCATCTAACCCTCTTTGATGGATACGGCCGTGCTTGTAGATATTCCAGGGACGACCGGCGAGATCAAAGTTGTAGACTGCGGGATATGAACTTCCTTCCAGCGTGATGCTCATGCGAACCTTATTGATGTTGATATGGAGGCTGCGATGCCTCCATTGATATCGATCACTCATGGGTACTCTTCATGTGTCTACTTATCTGGAACAGTGGAGAAATCAACCCTTTCTATGTATCAATATATCCGAGAGGCAAGAGGTAAAGCGGGGAGTGTCCTGCAGGTAAGCTCAGGATCTCGGAGACTTGTTGGTCATGGAATGCACCAACCGGAACGCTTACCAATCCTTCAACGGTTGCCTGTAAAAGCACATTCTGAGCGGCATGGCCGGCTTCCATATCTACATATCTTATACCGCGCGGTTGTCCATATTTCTTTGTGACACGTTCATAGACGGCTGTGAGAATCATGGTTGCAGGTGCCTGAGCGATGAATTCTTGCGAGAGCGCGGCACGGGCGAGTTTTGAACGGAGGTCTCCTTCGCTAAGTCCTTCAAGCTCGTGTCGCTGGGGATTGTAATGCGCCAGCTGTTGATCGTCAGCCCAATAGATCTCCAGGGGATATAAGGCACCGGCGGAGGGCGTCGTACGCCGATTGTCCTTTTGCATACCCTGGCAAGCCCATAAGAGGTGGCTCATCTGCTCCGGACTAATTGCTTTTCTTGAGAAACTGCGAGCAGATTTGCGATGGAGCAGGATGTTGGTGAACGGGTTATCCGCTTTGATATCCGGGAGCGTTGTGTTAGACATTTCCATCTCCTATGTCCATCGCACAATTGATTTTTTCAAACTATACACGGATTTTATAGAAGGATTACCATTCTTAGGGAAAGGGATCAGGGAAGCTGGATGAGTGGGAATTCCACGTTGGCAAAATGGTTGAGCGAGGAGCTTATGACCGAAAGAGACCTGAAGTATCACCTGTATGGAAGGGATGATTACCATCCACGCATTGTGGCTTCCCTTTCCAGTTCAATGAAGGCTGGTTTTTCGGTTCCGTCCGCGTGACGGAGGCCAAGTGAGCTAAGGTAGGCGAGGAATTTTTCGTTGCCGATACCGTAGTAGGCAGAAAAATCATCAACTTCAGCCGGTGAAATATCGTGCAGCCAGGTGAAGTTGATCGCCTCAATCTGCTGTACATGGGCATCCCAGGCATCGAAGACATCCATAACAAAGTGTTCCTGAGCATCTTCCGAACTTCCCAATCGTTTGCTTGAGGGATAGCCTAACTCAAGGAAATGGATTGGCTTCTTGGGATATGCGTTTGTGATTCTGTCAAAGTCGTTAAACACTGTCTCCGGAGGCTGGACGGAGAAATCTCTTTTAAGCGGGTAATAGGTTGTGAGGATGACATCACTGTATTGGTTTATCTGTCGGAGCTGCTCGCGGTGATCGACCACTAATCCCTCAAACATGCTTTTCACGCCGATCCGATACGATGGGTTGATGGAATGAATGTGCTCAACTGTATTTGAATAGAAGGTTTGATATGTCAACCATAAATCTTGGTTCGATCCGAAATAGGCGTCTATCTCGTTGCCGATGGAAATGCAAATGATATCCACGGATGTCAATTGGCCAAGCGCGTAGTCAATGAACGCCTGGAAACGCGTAATCATTTCCAGATCGTCGAAAGGAACCTCATATAAATCCTCTAGTACGTGCAGGACGTTTGTATCAATTGGAGCGATGACCAGTGCGAGGCTAATGTCTGCAGCGGAGTAGTAGCTGTTGGCGATATCCAACCAATTAATTTCGGGGTTAAAGGTTCCAGGTGCAGTTTCAAAATCATCCCAGTAAACAGTCAAACTGACAAAATCGATACCCACATCCACGGCGGAGGTGAAGGCTTAATCAAAATCGCCCCGGTCGTCTTCGTTGACATCGATGCCTATGAGGCGGTTCTCTTTCTCAAGAATGCTAATGGCGTGTGTTTGCACAGGGCTAGCCGTGGGCACATCGCTCCCCTCGGTGGATTGAAATTCGTTACTGCAAGCAATCGTCGAGGCTCCAATCGCCAGCGCTGTGAGCAGTATTCCTGCCTTATGGTTCATCAATCCATACCACCATAAGAAATTATGAAGTCGAAGACTATATTGCTTACCCAAAAAGATCGGGTTTGTTACGCGCAACACGAACGCAGTGAATATAAAAACGGTCCTGAGAGTGATCTCAAGACCGTTTATTCCCGCCCCACCGTGTAACCCTGCCGGGTGGGCCTCGCTGGAGTGGGTGCACTTTCAGACCAGGGTCTCGGTACTCCAGGGGGTGGAGTAGTCCTCCAAGAATGGGTGCACATCTTCTCCACACGGTCGGCAGGATGGCCCGACAAGCCAGGATTATAACATGCGGAACAATTCGTGATAAGGTTTTTCTCGCTAGAAGCAGGAGATTTCGCCGCCTGCACTGATATAATCCATTCAGCTCGTTCCTCGGATGCCTTTGACGTAAGAAACTCTATCTTCGGCTTGTCGTAGGGTCAGGGATTGACGTTCTCGTTCTACACGCTGACCCTCTTGACGGAAAGGCGTTTTCCTAATGACATTTGAAAATCAAGTCATATTTATTACGGGTGCGGCTGGTAATCTTGGGCGTGCATTAGTGAATGGGCTAAAAGAACAAGGATCTCAACTAGCCCTCACCGATCACCGCGAAGGTCGCTTGGCAAAGCTGTATCCAGAATTGGAAGACCGAAATCAGGTTCTGTTTGTTGAACCAGTGGATTTGACTGATGAAATGTCGGTGCAAAAGGGTGTCGATTTTGTGGTTGATCGATTTGGGCGCATCGATGTGCTCATCAATGCAGCTGGTGGATACATCGGTGGGACTTCCGTGGAGGAGACAGCTTTCGATACATGGGAGAATCTCATGGCGTTGAACGCCGGGAGTGTCTTCCTGGTTTCTCGGGCGATATTGCCCATCATGCACGCACAAGGTAGCGGAGCTGTTGTGAATGTTGGGGCACGGCCAGGGGTGGAAGGCAGGAAAAACGCGGGAGCCTACTCCGCTTCTAAGGCTGCGGTCCTGCGTCTAACAGAGAGCATGGCTGCGGAGGGAAAGGCGGATGGCATTCGTGTGAATGCAGTCATTCCTGGAACCATAGATACGCCGGATAATCGAAAGGCGATGCCGAACGCGGATCATTCCAGGTGGGTTGAGCCTTCTACAGTGGCTGATGTGATCTTCTTTCTTGCATCACCCGCTGCCAGGGGGATTTGCGGGGTATCCTTACCCGTATTTGGTCGCTCCTAGATTTTTATTAACATGCATGAGGTGCAGTGGAAATGAATAATATTCAGAAATTAGCAGAGCTCGGGCAGTCGATCTGGCTGGACAACATTCATCGAAAAATGCTTGAGTCCGGAGAACTAAAAGGGCTTACCGAGCTGGGTGTATTGGGAGTAACATCGAACCCGAGCATATTTGAAAAGGCGATCGCAGGAAGTGCAGATTACGATGAGCAGTTAAAAATGCTCACCCAGGAAGATGCTTCAACCAACGAAATTTATGAAGCTCTGGTCCTTCGTGATATTGGCATGGCAGCTGACATCCTTCGGCCGGTCTATGAACGTACTGATGGATTGGATGGGTATGTCAGTTTAGAGGTAAGCCCTGAGCTAGCAAACGAAACCAAGCAAACGGTTGAAGAAGCGAAGCGTTTTTTCGATCTGCTCCGTCGCCCAAATATCATGATCAAGGTCCCCGCTACGGATGCTGGAATACCGGCGATTGAAGAACTTATCGCTGCAGGTGTCAATATCAATGTCACCCTGATCTTCGCAATCTCGAATTACGAAAAGGTCGCGGGAGCGTATATCCAAGGGCTTGAGCGTGCATTACAGGAAGGAAAGGACATTCACCGGATTGCATCTGTAGCCTCATTTTTTGTAAGCCGCGTAGACACAGCTGTTGATGCAGCCCTGGATCAAATCGATAACCACGCACTGCAGGGGGAACTTGCGGTTGCAAACGCGAAACTTGCATACCGGCGTTTTAATGAGATCTTCAGCGGGAGTGATTGGGATCGGCTGGCCTCAGCCGGTGCGCGTGTTCAACGTCCACTGTGGGCGAGCACAAGCACGAAAAACCCTGCTTACTCTGATATTCTCTACGTCGCCGAGCTGATCGGATCCTCGACTGTAAACACGGTTCCCCCGTCGACACTCGAGAGCTTTCTCGATCATGGAAATGCAGTGTTGACTTTGGAAACCAACGTCGATCAGGCTCGAGAACAACTGGAACAGGTTAGAAGTCTAGGGATTGATTTCGGAGCCATCACCTCCAAACTGCAGCATGATGGCGTCGAAGCATTTGCGAAATCGTATCGCAACCTCATCGCCGCGATTGACGAGAAATGCAAACAGATGAAGGTGCAGGCAGCATGATCGATTATGCGTTAATCAAAAACAAGGACGAGCTGAAGGACCAGCTGAAGCAGTTAGAAGCACAATCCATTATCAAGCGAATATGGGAACATGATCACACCGTGTGGTCTGCTGATCCGAAAGAAATCACCAACAGGTTGGGTTGGTTGGATATTCCAGTAATGATGGATCAAGCGCTCTCAAAACTGGATAATCTAAGTGAAGAGCTTCGTGGGGATGGGATTGAAGAAGTTGTTTTACTTGGCATGGGCGGGTCCAGTCTGGCACCAGATGTGTTCCAAAGGATATTCGGGAACCGGATTGGATATCCTCAGCTTATTGTGCTCGACACGACCCATCCTGACGCAATCCAAGCATCAGCCATGAGTTTCGATCTAGAAAAAACCGCGTTCATCGTGGCGACGAAATCTGGCACAACGGTTGAAACCTTATCCCTCTTCCGCTATTTCTACACAGAGGCTCTCCATCTAATCGGCGAGAAGAATGTGGGTAAGCATTTCATCGCGATCACCGATCCGGGGAGTCCTCTAGTTGAGGTCGCAGAGCAATATGGCTTTCGTGAGGTCTTCCTCAATGATCCCAATATTGGGGGGCGTTATTCGGCACTTTCCTACTTCGGTCTCGTGCCGGCTGCCTTAATCGGTGTTGATGTTAAACAAATCCTTGCCCGAGCACTAGCGATGAGGAACTCCAGTCAGCCTGATGTTGATATTCTCCAAAACGAAGCATTGCTCTTAGGCACAATCCTTGGGACACTCGCTAATCT
>JASFLN010000091.1:0-6431 GCA_050118075.1 Anaerolineales bacterium | reverse complement strand
GACCATCATGAAATTCTTCTTGGACAGTGCCAAATTAGATGAAATCGAACACGCCCTGGCATTTTGGGATATCGATGGTATTACAACAAATCCCCGCCACATCCAGGTGGCGGGTAAACCATTTATAACGTCAATCAACGAGATCGCCGAACGTTTCAAAGGCACGGACAAAACTATCTCGGTCGAAGTCAATCCACACTTCATGACCACCGAAGAGATGGTGAAAGAAGCTCAAAAACTGGCCGCAATTTCACCCAATTTTGTCATCAAACTGCAGTGTATAGAAGCGGCATTCCCGGCGATCCGGCAGCTGCGTGAGCATGATATCCGCGTCAACTGCACCCTGGTCTTTTCACCTATGCAAGCCCTTCAAGCCATGCGTTCTGGTGCTTACTTCATCTCACCGTTTATCGGTTGGAAGGAATCCAATGCGGAAGAAATCCGCGGCTTTATCGAAGAGGTGACCCTGATTCGCGATCTATACGAATTTGACTCAGAGATCATCGTTGCGGCGGTGCGCAATGCACGCCAGATCGTCGAAGCCGCCGTAATGGGTGCGGATATCGTCACCGCCGGATTTGAGGTCTACAAGAAGGGTTTTGACCATCCGTATACACGAGATGGAATAAGACTCTTCACCGAGTATTGGGATCAAACACCTTACGAATAGCCGATTTCGCCTTTCGTAGGTGAGACATCATTCTTAAGTTAATCTCGCGACCGCACAATGAGCAATTCTTTCCAGGAGATTTTTTCCCAAACAGCATATGTTCACTAATCACCCCACATTGCAGATCCAAGAAGGTTTTGAGCCACTGCTTCAGCTAGAAGAGCCTGAACGCTTAGAGAACGGAATGGCGTTCTCGACCCCTTGGGGCACGCTGGCTATCACAGCCTATGCGGAGAATATCTTTCGGATCAGGCTCGAAACCTGTCCACTTCCCGATTACGGCTTGATAAGTGGGCAGGCCAACCCTCCAAGCACACGCATGCTCGAGATCAGCGAGAACTTCCGGCTCGAAGCGGGTGAAGTCTCCATGGAGATTTGCTCGGCGCCTTTCGCTCTGCGTCTCAAGCGAGGCGATGAGATCCTGCTCCAGTCCTCACTCGATGAAACAATCATCTGTTCTCCCCGCCTCCCGAACCTGGCACACGCGGAATCCGGTTGGCTGCTTTCATTCGCATTGAACGTGCATGAGCCCATCTATGGCCTCGGTGAAAAATTCAGCGCAGTAAACAAGCGCGGCCAATTGATCGTCTCAAGCAACGAAGATGCCACCGGCGTCAACGCCGAATTTTCCTATAAAAATACACCCTTTGCCTGGAGCCCGAAGGGCTGGGGGCTGCTTGTGCACACACCCGCACGGGTTGTCCATGGTGTTGGCTATCCCATCTGGTCCCACCGGAGCTACATCTTGCAGATTGAAGAGCCGAACCTGGATCTTTTCCTCATCACGGCGGATGATCCAGAGGCTATGCTCAAAAGCTACACATACCTAACTGGTCGCACCGAGCTTCCACCCCGCTGGAGTTATGGTATCTGGATGTCACGCGCCTTTTACCCAGATGCCAAAGAGGTGATCCGTATTGCTAAGAAGCTGCGCGCCTCGAAGATCCCCACGGACGTTATCGTGCTCGATGGCCGCGCCTGGCATGATGTCACCAACCGCTTCGATTTCACATGGGATAAGGAACGCTATCCCGACCCTGCCGCATTCATCCAGGCTCTTGAGGATGAGCATATGCGTCTTTGCCTCTGGGAGTACCCGTATATCGCGACGACCAATCCTATCTTTGACCAACTCGCCGAGAAGGGGTTCTTACTGCAGGACTCTAACGGAGCCCCATGCCTTCAAAAGTGGCACTTATGGCCATTTGAAACTGACCTACCCCACCTGCCCCCTTCCGGTGTGATTGACTTTACGAACCCCGAAGCAGCGGCCTGGTACAACGAAGCCCACCAAGAATTATTCGAGATGGGTGTGAGCGTCATGAAGAGCGATTACGGGGAAGCGCTGCCCCCAGAAGCAATCGCTCACAATGGCGATCGCGGAGAACGCCTGCACAACGCGTACGCGTTGCTTTATAACCGCTGTGTCTATGAGGCGACTAAAAAGCATTTTGGGGAAGATGCGATGATCTGGGCTCGTGCCGGATGGACCGGAAGTCAGCGCTACCCGATTGGCTGGGGTGGTGACCCACAAAGTGACTGGTCGGGGCTGGCCGCCAGCATTCGAGGTGCGCTATCCTGGGGTCTCAGCGGTGGCCCCTTTTACTCCCACGATGTGGGCGGCTACACATCCCCTGAGCCCGATCCCGAACTTTTCGTGCGCTGGACCCAAGCCGGTGTGCTCAGCTCCCACATGCGCTTCCACGGGCTCGGTCCACGTGAACCCTGGGCATTCGGGCCTGAGGTTGAAAGCATCCTAAGAGAGTGGTTGTCGCTGCGTTACCGGCTGATTCCCTACTTGCAAGCCTGTGCCATCCAGGCGCGCCAAACAGGTTTGCCCGTGATGCGAGCCATGGCGCTTGCATTTCCGGGTCAAGCGCTTTGCCGCTCCTTCGAAGAACAATACCTCCTGGGTCCAAGCCTGTTCGTCGCCCCGGTGGTGAACCCGGGCGGAAATACAGTCTTTTATCTACCCCAGGGAGGTTGGTACGATTTTTGGAGCGGCGAATATATGCAAGGTCCTGATTTGATCCAGATGGACCTCCCATTGAACCGTATCCCCCTCTTTGGACGCGAAGGTCATATCTTGCCGCTTGGACCGGCTGCACAACACACGGGTGAACTTGAGCCGGAATTGGATCTGGACGAAATCTGGGTCTTCGGCACACCGAAATATGGGATTGAACTTCCGGGATTGACCCTGACGCCCAATTCCGGATCGCACGACAAACCCCTAAAAGGCATCCCCGAGGATGTGAAAATCAAGCAATGGTGAACCTTTAGCCTGACAGAACTGGTGTCTTATTGGTAGCGACTAAGGTAAGGATGTAACAATGACAACTCCCGATATCCGTTCGCAAGCGTTCAAAGTACGGCGCATCAGCCTCGATGACAAACAATCGACGCTCGAGCCTGCTCCCGACTCATGGAGCCCGCTCGGTGGGCGCGCGCTATTGGCGCGCATCATGTTGGACGAGCTTGATGCCACCTGTGATCCGTTGGGCTCCAAAAACAAGTTAATCTTCGCCCTGGGGCTTTTGGTCGGTCACCGCTTGTCAAGTTGTGATCGAATATCGATCGGTGGCAAGAGCCCGCTGACCGGCGGGGTTAAAGAATCGAACGCGGGCGGCAGGACCGGGCTACAGATGGCGCAGCTCGGCATGAAAGCACTCATCCTGGAGGGTTCTTCTTCCGATTGGAATGTTGTGCACATTTCTGCCGATGGCGTGCGCTTTGAGCCAGCGGACGAACTGCTCGGCTTGGGGGTCCACAAAGCAGCCATCAAGCTTGTTGAGAGCTACGGCGATCATGTCGCCATCGCGCTGATCGGGCCTGCTGGCGAAAGGCAGATGCTCTCCGCCGGCATCCAGAATCTCGATAAAGATCGCGTGCCCTCCCGCATCGCTGCCCGTGGCGGCCTGGGTGCCTTGATGGGAGCCAAACGAGTCAAGGCAATTGTGTTTGACGGCAGCGCTGGCGAAGATCCGCCGATTAGTGACCCAAAGGCATTCAAGGCTGCACGCAAAGCTTACACCAAAGCGCTGCTCGACCACCCTCAAACGACGACCTACCGGGAGTACGGAACGGCTGCGATGACGATGATGTGCAACACCACCGGCGCGCTTCCCACACGGAATTTCACCGCCGGTGAGTTTGAGGGCGCCGAGCAACTTTCGGGAGAGACGCTGCGCAGTACCCTGCTCTCCCGCGGCGGCAAATGCAACCCGTCGCACGCTTGCATGCTGGGTTGTGCGATCCAGAGTTCAAATGTCTATGAAACCGCTGAGGGCGATACGGTTGTATCGCCCCTTGAATACGAGACGATAGGGATGATGGGATCGAACCTCGAAATTGATAGTCTCGATGCTGTCGCCCGATTGAATTACCTGGCCAATGATCTGGGGATCGACACGATTGAACTCGGTGCGGCACTGGGGGTGGCGGCCGAGGCGGGCAAATTCCAATTTGGAGATGCGGAAGGCGCGTTAGAACTCGTGGAGCAGATCTGTGAGGGTACCGATCTCGGACATGTACTGGGGAACGGCGCCCAAGCAGCCGGCGAATATCTTGGGGTTGAGCGTGTGCCAGCGGTAAAACGTCAAGCCATGTCAGCCTATGATCCCAGGGCAATCAAGGGGACCGGGGTGACTTATGCCACCTCCCCGCAGGGCGCCGATCACACCTGCGGTCTCACGATCCGGGCTAAAGTTGACCACCTGAGCCCCGAGGGGCAGATCGAGGTATCCAGGAATGGGCAATACCGGATGGCAGGATTGGATTCCTTGGGCGCTTGCATCTTTGCGGGATTCGGATTTAGCGCCGACCCGGACGTGATCCCGGCGCTCATCCACGCGCTCTACGGCTGGGAGGTGGATACGGATTACGTGGACCAACTAGGCAAGGAAAGCCTGCGCCTTGAGCTCGCCTTCAACAAAAAGGCTGGCTTTACACGCGAGGATGATCGTTTGCCTGGTTGGATGGGACGCGAACCGCTCCCACCCCACAATACCGTCTTCGACGTCTCTCCAGAGGATATGGACTCTATCTTCGAGAACGAATTCGACGAATAGCACGAATCGAGAATCGCTATACCACTTCCATCTTTCCCCAATTAAGCTCAATCTCCAGGACCGATCGAGCTCCTCATGAGGAGCTCGATGGTATGAAATCAGAGCTCTTGTCCCGCCTCAGCTGACAATTTGGGGGTTGACAACCGGGGAAAACCTTGCTACATTACTGCCAAGTACTTTGCAATACAAAGTATTAACCGATACAAAGTGCACGGGAGAACCTATCATGTCTGAGAATACTTCCTTACGAGCCATTCAGCAGCGAACCATGCGGATGATGAATTTCGAAGACGGTCTGTGGGACGTCATGTTGGGGTTGATCTTTCTGACGTTATCCATATACCCAATCACCCGCGCCATCCTGGGTCCAGTATGGAATATGGGGCTATTTCTGGTCGTGCTGGCGCTGCTGGTCGTCGGATTGTTTGGCTTGAGGCGGATCGTCAGCGCGCCGCGCCTTGGCCATGCCCGGCCGCGCCGTACGCCAAAGCTGCGGCTGCTGCTGGTCGTCACCATCGTGATGGTCGCGCTCACCCTGGGGCTGGTGCTGGTAACGCTCTTCAGCCCGAGGGAGGTCACCGAAGCAATCAGCAAGACGGCGTCCGGCGGGCGCAGTTATCTTGTCGAATGGATTGTCGTCGCTGTGATCGGGTTGATCTTCAGCGGCCTGGGCTATACCGCCGGCGTAACGCGGCTTTATTTCTACGGATGGATGCTAGGCCTGGCGAACCTGGCCTCGGTCTACATGCATCACGAGGCCGGTTGGACCTTCATGCTTCCACTGGCGGTCGCTGCCGGGATCATCATGGTTATCGGGATCGCACTCTTCATAACCTTCATCCAGCGCTACCCCTCCAGGGCACAGGCGGGCTGAAATGGCAGACGGAGGGAGACCAACTGAGGAACTGCGCGACCTGGGCCAGATCGATCGAGTGGTTCACGAGCCGGCCAGGTTGATGATCCTGATGGTGCTCTACACGGTGGAGGATGCGGATTTCACATTCCTGGCGAACGCCACCGAACTCACCGATGGGAACCTCTCCTCGCACTTGACCAAGCTGGAAGAGGCCGGGTACGTCGAGATTGAGAAGGGCTACGCAGGAAAGAAGCCGCGTACGACTATCCGCCTGACACCTGTGGGAAGAGAAGCGATTGAAGATTATCGCACCACGATGGAGAAAGCCTTAAAGAAAATCTAAGCAAGAAAAGTGCCTGCAGAGGTGGTTTTCTTCAGTCGCAGGGATTATCGGAGCCTGCCCCAAGCCTGGCATTTGATTGCATAATGATGATGGGATCGATGCTCGAAGTAGCGCAGGAATTTCCGTGAGTAGCAAGATTACATCCTGGTCCTGCATAAACGTGCTGTCGCTGATTGAAGATAACGCTTTAAAATAGATCAGTATCTGAACATGGCACATGGCTGGATCCATGAACTGTGCCCAGAGCCTGCTATAGGACGCGATGTCAAGCGTAGGTGCACAAACTTATGCAATAGTGAATCGGCAGAAAAAATGGATCAAAACAAACGCTTGGTTGATGGGAGCCCGACAAACCGGTTGTGCAACGTTGTGTTGCTGCTGACCGTGGGGATCATCGTCTGCTCCCTGTTCTTTCTTATTTCAAAATCAAAGGCCTACGCACAGGTAAGTTCACCGCGTTTCGAACCCGCCAAGTGTCCGATTGATGTCCCC
>JASFLN010000090.1:0-6480 GCA_050118075.1 Anaerolineales bacterium | reverse complement strand
AGCAGAACGCCGACTGCGATTGAGCCCAATCTCATGTTGCGCTGCTGCGCCGGTGACATTGCATTCAGACGCGATTGTACGTTGTCCTTGCGCTGTCCCCAGATGGCAGCGATGGCTGTGATGGCGACAAACAAGATCAAGGCCGCAATCGGGTTGAGCGCCTCACCATCGAAGAGAAGCTGGTTAATCCCCGAGCCGAAGAATGCCCTGAGCCTGTTCGCAAGGATCTCGGAAAACAGCCCGAGCGTCAGTGTCCAGAGCAGGCCGCTGAAAAAGGGCGATCGGTATCGAGATGGCAGGATGGAGGCGCCTGCCGAAGCGGCGCCCGCCAGGGCGAACACGCCAATCATGATCAAGCTGCCGACGAACACACCTTGACCGAATGTGAGCAAATCCATCAGCACGGGCGACACGTTCGGTAAAAATTGTCTCAGGTTGAGGTTGGTCGCTGCGATGACCAGAATGATTGGGGGTATTGCTGCGACGAGGCCGGTGATAAATCCGTTGAGGACCGCCAGAGTGCCTTTACCCTGCGGTGCTTGTCCTGCAGCCATAAAGGCGAGGAACACGGGTGCCGCCAGCAGGAGCACCTGGCCGAGGGTCAGGATGTTTGCCACCAACTCTCGTTGACCGAATAATTCAACCATACCAATGGCGCTCAAACTGAGCGAGACACCGCCGGCGATGAGCCCAAATCGGAGAGGTACACGGAGATCGTTAGGTTTCATTGACATACCTCACCTCACGCTTTCTCTTCGCTCAAGCGCTCACCGAGGATGCCTTGAGGTCGGAATATGAGCACGAAAACAAGCATGGTGAACGCGATAACGTCCTTAAGTTGATGCGGCGCCGGGATGCCCAGGCCCTGTAAGAACAGAGCTGGGCCGACACTTTCGAACATCCCCAGAAAGAAACCCCCGATGGCCGCCCCGGGGACGCTCCCGATGCCGCCGAGAACGGCGGCGGTGAATGCTTTGATGCCGGGGATGAAGCCCATGAAGAAATGTACTTGTCGGAAAACAAGCGCAAAAAGCACTCCGGCAACTCCAGCCATAGCCGCTCCGGTGGCGAACGTAATCGTCACGGTGCGGTCGACGTCGATGCCCATCAATGCTGCGACGTCCTTATCTTCAGCAACAGCACGGATGGCTTTTCCGATCTTGGTGCGCATGATGAAGAAGTTGAGGCCTACAAGCATGATGATCGTCACGATGATGACGACAACATGCGTTTTGAGAATTTCTGTGCCCAGAAACGGTATGGTCCCGGTCAGGCTCGCAATTTGAGGGAAAGGTTTCACCTCAGAGCCGAACAGCCCGCGGAAAAAATACTGCCAGAAGAACGAAGCGCCAATGGCTGTGATGAGCGGGACCAGGCGGGGCGCTTTCCTGAGCGGCTTATAGGCGATTCGCTCAGTTACGACGGCGACCAGCACGGATACCGACATCGCCACGATAGTGATCAGCACAAGGCTGATAACCGGGTTGCTTTCCAGGAAACCCGAGGCTGCCATCGGGCCAGCGAGAAATACTGTTGCAGTCATGACCCCCGACATAAAAAATTCGCCGTGAGCGAAGTTGATCATGAAGAGCACACCATAGACTAGCGTGTAGCCAATGGCAATAAGTGCGTACATGCTTCCCTGGGCAATTCCGAATACGATGAAGTCCAGCCACTGTCGGGTGCTATACGGATTGTCCAAGAGTGCGGCGATCGTGCCCCATACCACGAGGACAAGGATTACCGCTCGTAGGATCCATAAGATAAGTCCGATAATATCGATGTCTTGGAGTCTAGTGCGCATTTCACTCTCCGCGTTTAAGGGGGAGGGATGGGCTCACGGAGTAACCCCCCGGGAGCCCATCCCGTAGGAAGACCGTAATCGTTTCCCTAATCGCTGTCTCTAAAGACGGTTTTCGACAATTACGGCCAAATCCTCACATACTCGCCGTTCTGGATCTGTGACACTGAGATCTTCGGATCGGCGCAGTCGCCGAATTCATCGCAGGTCAGCGTTCCGGTGATGCCCTGGTAGCCAGCTGTGGAGTACAGGCAGTCACGCATCGCCTGGCGTCCAACATGCAGCGTACCATCTTCATCTTCAACGGCAACTTGCTCGACGCAGTCGAAGATCATGTTCGCGGCATCAAAAGCATGTGCGTGGAAAACGGAGATAGGATCCGTCCCGTACTTCTCGTTGTAAGCCGCGATGAAATCTTCATACACGGAGCCGGAGTAGCTCAGGTCTGGCCCGGAGAAGTACATACCTTCACCGGCTTCACCAACCGCTTCCAGAGCGGCGTCGGAGATCATGCCGTCTGCAGCGGCGAGGATCGTGTCCTCAAGTCCGGAAACCTCTTTAGCCTGCTTGGTCAGGAAGCCACCTTCAGCCGTGAAAACAGGGTAGTAAACGAATTCCGGTGGTCCGGCAGCGGAGACAGATGTCAGCACCGGGCGCATGTCTGTGTCACCCTTGTTGACAGCTGTGAACTCGACGATCGTGCCACCCAGTTCCTCGAACGAATCGGCGAAGACGCGCGCCAGGCCCTCAGTATAGGGGTCGCCATCGTGGATGGCAGCGGCTGTCGTTACGCCAAGTTCCTCAAGGGCAAAGGTGGCCATCGCGCGACCCTGGACCTTGTCGTTGTGCGCTGTGCGCAGATATCCGGGGTTCCAGGCCTCATCGGGGTCGGTCAGTGAAGGCGCCGTGTTCGATGGCGAAACCATCACGTAACCAGCATCCGATACAACCTGCGACATGGGAACACCCGCACCAGAGCAGCTTGTGCCTACCACCGCGATGATCGATGGATCGGACACAATCTTCTGTCCAGCGGTCTGTCCACCCTCGGCACTGCAGCCGTCGTCCTCAGCCTGCAGTTCGAGCGGGTGGCCAAGGACTTCCCCGCGGAAGTCCATCGCGATCTCTACACCATACTGGGAATCGGTGCCCAGGTCTGTGTTTGGACCTGAGATCACGAGGGCTGATGCGATGCGAACCGGATCACCCGGTGCAACGTCAACACAGCCAATTCCGTCTTCACAGACGAACTCTGCTGCACCTCCACCGCAAGCGCTGAGCGCCAGTGCGGCTAGAAGCAGTGCAGAGAGCACAAAGAATGTGCGTTTCATAGCTTCTTCCTCCTCAAGAATTGTTCGATAAATTGTGATTGGGCGAAGATCTTAGACGAGTCTTAACCTCAGAGCGGGACACCCTCCTTTCCTCGACGGGCATGGACATACACATTGTCCAAGGCGTAGCCCTTTGGCGAGTTTGGAAAATTCTATACTTATTAATGCGGGGATGTCAACCATGATTCGATCCCCTCGGTGGTCCGAGAGATTCTAAATCATAACTTCACGGGAGTTCACCGCATTATGATCAAGCCCCAATTTACTAAAACGTTTGGGACATTGACTGAACGAAGCGATATTAATACACATAACGGTCCAATATGCAAATGAGTTCAATGCGAACTTGACGACGTTGGTGTGCAAGTCTAGGATGTCCGGAGAGTTGCATTGAGCAGTTCAGCGCTGTATTAAGGGGGTTAATCGTACATGACACAAAAATTAGGATCATGGGGTGAAAAAGAGGCGGTTCATTATTTAGAGAGTAAGGGCTATATGATCCTGGAGCGAAATTTCAATGTGTTGGAAGGCGAAATCGACGTGATCGCAGAAAAAGAGGACTGTATTCACTTCGTAGAAGTGAAAACTCGCTCATCGAATCGGTGTGGATCACCGGAACAAAGCTTGGATCTGAAGAAACAACGTCGTCTTCTGCGTGCTGGTTTTGAATATCTTGATCGACACTTGATCGAAGGCTGGGGTTTTCAATTCGACCTGATTGCAATCGAGTGCACTCCCTCCCGAGAGGTGATACGTCTAACGCATTACCAGAATGTAATCGGAATAGATAGCATATGATGACCCCCGCGAAACCTGTATGCTTGCTCCTGGGACCTACTGCTGTGGGTAAAACCGACCTATCCATCGCGCTTGCAAAAGCCATCGGGGCAGAAATTATTTCAGTCGATTCAAGGCTGCTCTATCGAGGCATGGATGTTGGGACCGCTAAACCCAATAGAAATCAGTTAGAGCAAATTCGGCATCATCTTGTGGACGTGGCTGATCCTTCGGAAAACTGGTCGCTCAGTCAATACCTTGACGCGGTGAGGGAAGCGATAGATCAAATCCATGCAAGCGGGAAAGTGCCATTGCTGGTGGGGGGCACCGGTCAATATTTTGCAGCGCTTATTGAAGGTTGGCAGCCGCCTCCCAAGGCGGAAGATCCTGATTATCGAGAGCAGCTTCGTCAAATCGCAGAGGAGGAAGGCCGAGAAGTGCTGCATGAACGGCTTGCAGAAGTGGATCCCAAGGCTGCCGAACGTATCGACGCTCGCAATGTTCGCAGGGTGATCCGTGCGTTAGAGATATTTCATGTCACGGGCGTGCCAGCCAGTGATCAGCGGGAGAAGACGCCGCCTGATTATTCTTTTCTAATCCTGGGTTTGAAGCGGGATCGGGAGGAACTCTACCAACGTATTGATGAGCGGATTGAGTCCATGATCGCATCGGGCTGGATTGATGAGGTCAACGCTCTTCTTCAGGAGGGGTTAGGGCTAGAATCCCCGGCATTATCAGCGATAGGTTATCGACAAGTCGCTGGCTTTCTTCTTGGTGAGCACGATTTAGCAACGGCAATCGAGCAAACCCAACGCTTGACACGCCAGTTTGTCCGTCGTCAAGACAACTGGTTCAGACGGTTCGAACCGGATGTGCACTGGTTTGACGCAGCCGAAGACGCGCAGGATCAGATCATTGCATTGACTAAAAATTGGCTGACGAGGGATTAACTAGAAGGGTTTCATGATCCGATAATAGCTTGAATGATCAAGAAGATGATCGCAGCCAGGCCTGCGGTTAAAGGGATCGTAAGCAGCCAGGCGGTAACCATATCCCTGAGCACATTCCAACGCACCATATTTACTCGTTGAGCGGCGCCAACGCCCATGATGGATGAGCTCATTACCTGTGTGGTGCTCACAGGTCCACCGAGTAACGCTGCACCTAAGATGACACCTGCTCCTGCAATTTGCGATGTGAATCCGTGTATCGGCCGGATGCGATAAATCTTGCCGCCCAGGGTTCGAATTAGTCGCCAACCTCCAAACGCCGTGCCAAGCGCGATGGCGCCGGCGCTGATAGCAATGACCCATATGGGCACGACGAATTGCGTTGTTCTGCCAGCAAGGAACAAACCCAGCGCGATAACCCCCATCGTCTTTTGGGCATCGTTTGTACCATGACTCAAGCCGAGTCCAATCAGGGTCAGGATCTGGCCATTCTTAAACAAGGTGTCAACTCGTGGGGAGGCATTTCTAACGCTCCAAAGAGTAAAGCGCATCACAATGAATCCCACGACCAATCCGATCACCGGTGATAAGAGCAGCGCAAGGACGATCTTGATCAACCCATTGACCTTTACGATGCCAATCCCACCGCTGGAAAGGATAGCAGCCCCCAGCAAGCCTCCTAGCAGTGCGTGAGAGGACGAAGAAGGGATACCCAGATACCAGGTAAGTAGATTCCAGATCACCGCAGAAAACAACGCGGCGATGATGACCATCTGGTTAAGAGCACTGCTGACCAGGAGTTCATCGCCAATGGTTGTCGCAACAGCAACGCCAAAGATAAATGGACCGACAAATTCAGCAGCGGCTGCGATTAATAACGCAACTCTTGGATGTAAAGCCCGAGATGAAATGACGGTTGCGACGATATTTGAACTGTCGTGTAAGCCATTCAGGAAATCAAAAACCAGCGCGATTCCAAGCAGGATGAATATTGGTTCTAACATGGTCTGAGCATACCAGAGCTATGATGAAATGGTCAATGCGGCCTTGAGTGTTCAGAAAATTCCAGGCCTATGTGGTGGACTGCCAGAATCGTGATGCTGATTAGCGTTCCCGGTATTAGCGCCAACCAAGGGGCTTGAATGAGGTAGGCTCGACCGGAATTCATCATTGCACCCCATTCGGGTATTGAAGGATCTCCGGCCAACCCAAGAAATGTGAGCGTGGTGATGCCCATGAATGCCCATGCGAAGTACGTGGTGCAAAGCGATGTCAATGGACCGATAGCGTTCAACAAGATGTGCTTGAAGGCGATACGGAACTTACTCGCACCTAGCGCACGGGCGACCTCCACGTAGCCCTCCCCGGATATTTGGGCGAACACACTGCGCGACAGACGCACAAATCCAGGTGCGCCTCCCAAACCGATCGCGAGGATTACCGTTAAATAACCAGGTCCCATGGCAGCTACAAAGAGCATTGCCAACAGGAGACCAGGTATCGCTAGCGCTGCATTGGAAAATGTCAGGATGATGCTGTCAATCCAATGCGGATAAAGAACCGCTAGAAGACCGAGTGAAGCTCCAATAATCAGTGTGATGGTGGTTGCTAGCAGTGCAGC
>JASFLN010000089.1:0-6498 GCA_050118075.1 Anaerolineales bacterium | reverse complement strand
CGGCGGTTCAAACTCACCAAATGTGCGTCGGCGCAGTCGTGCCATGGTTGGATCCCCTTGCGGGGGCGGTCGTTACCCAGGCGATGACGAATGTGAACTTCGGCCCACGCGGCCTTGAGCTGCTGCGTGGCGGTCTTGCAGCAGGGCAGGTGTTGGACGCGTTGCTTGCGACGGACGACCGCAAGCAGTCTCGTCAACTTGCGATTGTGGACAGTGCGGGTAATGTCGCAGCATGGACTGGTGACGATTGTATCCGGGAGGCGGGACACTCTATTGGAAGTGGCTACAGCGTTCAGGCGAACATGATGACGGGAGACACGGTCATCGAAGCGATGAGCGAGGCGTTCGAATCCCAGAGTGGTGATCTGGCTGAAAGGATGTTGAGCGCCCTGCAAGCGGCCCAGAGGGAAGGTGGCGATATTCGAGGAATGCAGTCCGCGGCGTTGAAAGTCGTTGGCGTAAAAGATAACAAACCAGCACCGTTCCAGATTCCTCGCTACGATCTGCGTGTAGATGAGCATGATGATCCAGTACAAGAGCTCGCACGACTTGTCCGGCTCAGGAAAGCGCAGCTACTTGACGCGCGAGGGCATGCCTCTCTGGAAAAGGGTGACATTGAACGCGCGCGTGAGGATTGGTCTAGTGCCCGAGATACTGCTCCCGAACTTGAAGAGATACCCTTCTGGCAGGCAATTGGTGTGCTTGAGGAAACCGGTGATATACAATGGGCTGCGGAGATCTTCCATTCGGCTTTATCCTCAGATGATCGTCATGCGGAATGGATCAATCTAATCCATCGTTTGGAAGAGTGCGGCATCATCAAGAAGAAGGGGGCGGCACAGGATCTTGTCGACGCAATTTTAATGAGCTAAGTCTATCAGGGTTCAATCAGGAGGCTTGAAGGTGAAGTATTTTGTGCTTGTGGCGGGCAATATCGGCGCAGGAAAAACGTCGCTCACGGAGAGATTGGGTGGACAACTCGGTTGGCAAACGGCCTACGAGTCGGTGGTTGATAATCCTTACTTATCAGATTTTTACCAAGATATGGGATCCTGGGCATTTCATTTGCAGGTCTTTTTTCTTGGTCACCGTGCCGAGCAGCATCAAAAGTTGGCCAACTCCAAGGGTTCAGCAATCATTGACCGTTCGATCTATGAGGATGCTGAGATCTTCGCACGTGCCGCGCTTCAATTGGGTACGATCACAGAGAGAGACTACATCACGTACCGGCGGATTTTTGATCTGGTGGTGGCCTCCTTGCCCCGCCCGGATTTACTCATCATGCTGAACGCTCCCGTTGATGTTTTGTTAGAGCGTATCCAAGCCAGAGGGCGCGAGATGGAGACGGGTATCACCGGAGATTATCTGAAATTGCTCGAGGATCTCTACACGGATTGGATGGCAGGTTTTGACTTGTGCCCTGTGTTGACGATTCCAACGCACAATCTTGATTTTGTACATAAACCGAAGCATCTTGAGATCGTAATCAGCCGCATACATGACAAACTGGCTGGAAAAGAGGAGGTTCAATTTCCAGAAAGCTGATGGATGACCGAGATAGTATTAAGGAAGGCGAAAAAGTATTCTTCTCCTCTAGAAGCTAAAAACCCTCCACAGGTATTTGTTATGCTGAAAAATCCCTTCTCGTTGGTCGTGCGGATCAATCTCAGATAGAGCTCATCTTGGTCTCATGCCCATATTCACCCCAACCAGTGTCGACTTCAGTCGGGCGACCATAGCGACCCTTTAAATTGATCCGCTTCCTTGGGGTTAGATTAAACTTTCTTGGTCTGGGGATGATGATCAGCCAAAGCGGGGGCAGCGCGGTTAAGGATCTGCCCAACTGGGGGAATAGAATTGGCGCGGTTTATAGGGGCTCGTGATCGAGTCCTTATCTGCTGCTCTTCTGAAGCATCGCCCGTTTTCATTCTGACCTTGGCGCTTTATTTTTTCATCGACAGGCCGCACGGCGCCATCGAACCATGCCCACGGAAGGGAAAGCACTAAGGCCAGTTAAAGAAAGGGAAAAGCCGCCGATTCTCAGATCGGCGGCTGACCTTCTGCGAGACTCTGATTGATGAAGCGTATCAGTCTCCGGACTCAGCCTCCCAGGCGCGCTTGATCACAAGGGCGTCCTTGTCCATATGTTCCGGGCTCTCACACAGAATCCGCCCACCACAACCCAGGTCACTGAGAGCTTTGATCAATGCCTCCAAGTCCAAATCAGAATCGGCGATCATAAGATGGTTTTGTTCACCTTTATCTGAATATTCGATACCAGAAAGGTGACAATGCAGCCTCTTCAATGATCCGTTCCCTAGCGCCTTGGCGTATGACGTCAGTATGGAGGACCATTCGTCATAGCTGTTCACCGAGCCATCACCGGGGCGTGCGTGAAGGTGCGCAAAATCGAGACAGGGTTCAACACCCTCAATTTCACTGGACATGATCAAAGTGTCTTCCAATGAACCTAATAAAGCACCTTTGCCCATCGTTTCCGGCCGCAGAGTCACAGCGGTATCTTGTGCTTGTAGTTCATCGACACAACCCTGCAGTCTCTTGATGGCAATCTCAAGTACCTGTTTCGGTTCCTGCTCGAAATACGATCCGGGGTGAAAAACGATATCGGTGGCACCAGCCAGGAATCCGTAATAAGCCGCATCCATTAGTCGCTTCCTGCTTTTCGGCCACTCATCGTCGTCTGCATTGAGGTTGATGTAGTAAGGAGCATGTACGCTGAGGGCAACGTTTTCTGTATCGGCAGTCTCTTTGATTGCCAGACAGGTTTTCTCGGATACTCGCACTGACCGAACCCATCCAATTTCAAATGCAAGTAAATCTTGGCTGGACAGGTATTGGATTGTGCCAATTGAACCGCCGGGCTTTTTGGGAGTAGATTTTGGTGTGCCAACAGAACCAAATCGAAATGTATTTGTCACGTCATAACCTCCTATTCAACCTCAAAACATGCTTGGCAAACTGAGTACATAAAAAATGCCTATGCACTTGAGCATAGGCGTCTTATTAAGTCTACTATCCTCCCTAAGCTTCCTCACGATCCTGGCGCAGTGAGCCAGTCTTGGGGGTGGCTTCCTTTGGCAGCGAGAAGCTGAATGTGCTTCCTTCGTCTTCTTTGCTTGTGACCCAGATGCGCCCGCCGTGCTGTTCAATGACGGTTTTTGCGAGGGCGAGTCCCAGCCCAGTTCCCTCAATGGGATTGTTGGGATCCTTGACGGTGATGCGCCCGCGGAAGAGATGTTCAAAGATCCGCGGGATTTCATCTTCTGGGATTCCCGGTCCATTATCAATCACGCTGACGATGACTTCTTCTTCATCCCAACGCACCTTCACCTTGATCTTCGCGCCATCCTGCGAGAATTTTATTGCGTTGCTCAGCAAGTTGGACATCACAGAGTTAAGGCGGTTGGTATCGCCCATGATTAAGATCGATTCATCCGGAGGATCAAATTCAACTATCTGGTTGCGATCATCTGATAGTGGACGCAGATCCTCAATTGCGCGTCGGATCAGATCATTGATCTGGAACGGTTCGTAGGAAACATTCGAGGTGGATTCGACGCGGATGGTTTCCAGCAATCCGGTGATCAGATTGGTCATACTGTCTGTAGCACGCTGCATCATGTTAAGTGCTTTTCGCTGTTGTTCAGACAACTCAGCGTCGTTGAGCAAATCGGCACCCAAACGGATTGCGTTAAGCGGGTTTTTAAGGTCATGAGCTGCAGTTCCAAGCAGCTGTGACCTCATCCGGTCGATCTGTTTAAGTGCGGTAATGTCCTGCATAACGGCAACACGACCAACGTCGGTGATTTCGCTGATCGTCGCGTAAAGCACGCGTTCGGTAGGGGTGGTGATCTCCATCGTTGTCGGCAAACTCAGCTCATCGTCAACAAGCAGGTCACTCAAGGGGTGATTGTGGAAAATTTCGCTTGCAGATCGGCCTTCTGCCAGTTCAGGGTTGATGCGAAAAGCCTGGCCGGCAGCCTGGTTGACCAAGATAATCCTGCCGTTATTGTCGGTCAGCACCACCGCATCAGCAGTCTCACGGAGTGTCGTCTCCAAGCGGCTGCGTTCCTCTGTGACGCTGCGGAATAGATTCGCGTTGTCCAGTGCCACTGCCGCCCAGGAGGCAACCGAAGAGAGAAGCTGTTGATCCGCTTCGGTGAATGCGCCGCGCGGGTGGTTGATGGCTTCGATCACGCCCATGATTTCATCGCGTCGTTCTAGAGGGACACATAGCACAGAAGTGGTCAGCAAGCCTGTTTGGCCGTCTATTGCACTGTGGTAAAGCGGGTTAGCCCGCACATCATTGACAATCAGCGGACTCTTATTACGGGTGACCCAGCCAGCAATACCTTCTTCCAGACGGATGGCTACATCCCGGATGCGTAGTTTTGCACCCCCGCTGGCTTTAAGGATCAGCTGCTCGCCCTTCTCATTTAATAAAAAGAGCACTACCGCTTCGGCTTTAAGCAGATTCTGAGTGTGATCCATCGCTTTTTGAAGCGCATCCTCAAGATCTAGGGTGGATGTCATTTCGCGGCCGATGTCACCCAGAGTCTGAAGCTGGTTGGCGCGGGATTCGGCAGTTTCGAAGTGAATTGCATCCTGCAGTCCAACCGCGCCGATGTTAATAATTGCTTGGGCTAATTCAAGTTCTTGCTCGTTGATGCGTCTGCCAGGCTGGGTATAGAGCAAGCGGACGAGACCTAATGGTTTACTCCGAATTGCGAGTGGGAATACCGAAGCGGAGGTGAAGTTCTCCGCTTCAAGCATGGCGATATCTTTGGCGCTGCCGGTAGGAGGACTTAAACTGATCGTCCTGGATTTGAGCGAGGACAACACTTCCTGATGAACGGGATAGTCGGGCATATTGTCAGCAACCATGGTGACAACGTTCTGCTGCATCGATTTGCCAAGTTGTTGACGGAAACGGATCGTCTCCTCGTTGCCACCATCCTCGGTTACCAGCACCTCACAAACGTCAGCTGATGTGGCTTTTAGCAGATGGGAAGCCGTCTGCTTAATCGCCTCATGACGATCACGAGTGCCCGTAATGGCATGACTGGATTGATAAAGAAGGGATAATTTGTGCAGTAAGTAACTCTGGCTGGCGGTTTGGCTGGCAAGCTCGAAGATTTCAGCGGCACGTGCTGCCAGAATCTCCAGCGTAGCGAGTGCGTTGTCGTCGAATGTATTTCCCGGATCGGTAGCAGCGAAGAGCAGGCCGATCGTGTCACCATTTGAGAGACAGGGAGCGCAAGCAACGATCCCTGGTGCGAGCGGCAAACCCAACGACCCGCCTTCTCCATCGCTAGAAGCCGCCTTACGGCTTGAGAAAACTTTCTGCAGTACCGGGTTATCGGATTTTGAGGCGATGCGCCCCAGGTCACTCATCGAAGCGCCATTTGCCAACCGGGGTGTGAAATTGTTCTCACCTTCATCAAGCTCATAGAGCGCAGTGCGATCGGCGTCGATCAAGGTACAGGTCACTTCCAATAGGTTGGTAAGCGCCTGCATAGGGTTGTGGATGTCTAGCGAAGTAGTCGCTGCTTCGTAGAGGGTGCCTCTTAGATTCTCAATGACCATGCGCGTGAGCCTTCCGGGGTGCGTATAAAATCCCCGTAACGTATCCGATTATGGCATAGAACAAATTGGGTCGCAATGAGATGCAAGTCCTTTTTCTCAAACAAAAGATAAACATTTTAATCTAGTGGAAGATCATCGACCACAATGGCGGTCCCAGGATAATAAGACCGATGATTACGGCAAGCATCGCCGAGATCAGGACAGCGGCGGCACCAACATCCTTGCCGACGCGTGCCAACGGATGAGTAGCTGGGCTGGCTAGATCTACGACGGCTTCGAGGGCTGTATTAACGAACTCCGCGGTCCAAACCAGCCCAATAGCGAGGATCAGGATCGCCCATTCCAAAGGTTCAATACCAAGAAACAATCCCAATCCAATGACTGCCCATGTCGCGACCAAGTGGATCCAGGCATTTCGTTGTGTACGTAGAACATACCACCATCCGGAGAAGGCATGTCGGAATGATTGAATACGTGAGCTTGAGCGTTGAGGGTCATTCATTTTCGAATGGCCACCGCTTCAGATGAATTTCTAAGCTATCTAGAATCTCTTTTTGTGCGGCCCACATGCTCCTTTTTTCATCTTCGTCCGCGTGGTCATGTCCCAGGAGATGCAGCACCCCGTGGACTGTAAGAAGTGACAGTTCAGCGCTCAATGTATGGCCCGCTTTCTGGGCTTGCTTTTCTGCGATATCCACCGCGATGATCACATCGCCAAAATAGAGCTGCCCACTTTCGGGGTCTTCGCTCCCATCAGTAAAAGAGAGCACATCGGTTGCATGATCCTCCCCAGCGAAAGTTACATTCAGATCTCGAACCCTGTTGGCATCTGTCAGGACAATGGTCAATGATCCGGTCACAACTGATTGGTGAGCGAGTGTTTGCCTGGCC
>JASFLN010000088.1:0-6538 GCA_050118075.1 Anaerolineales bacterium | reverse complement strand
GAATGGCGATCCTGATCCAGGAGGTCCAAGGCAGCAAACGCGGCCGTTATTTCATGCCCGATGCCGCCGGTGTAGCCTTCTCACGCAACGAGTTCCGCTGGAGTCCACGTATCGATCGCGAAGCCGGGTTCCTGCGCATGGTTTGGGGTCTGGGTACCCGCGCCGTGGAGCAGCTGGGAAATGATTATCCTCGCCTGGTGGCGCTGAGTCACCCCAGCTTGAGACCGGAGGCGGCACCGCGCGATATTTTACGTTATTCGCAGCACGAGGTGGATCTCATTGACCTGAACGAAAACACATTTTGTACCCTTCCGGTGAAGCAGGCTTTAAAAGCCCCCAATCCAAACCTGCGCTGGATCGCCCAACGTCATGCTCAAGGGTCGCTAGAAGATTTAATGCGCACTCCAACTGCGCCCGACGCCGAGGATTTGGTCATCACATTTGAATCCTTGCTGAGTAGGACCACACTTCCCGGGCGCATGCGCCAATTGCTGCACACGCTGGAGCAGGCCTACCAGGGTCCGGTGGATACTGAATTTACGATTGAACTGAAGGCTGTGGAGCGCGGTCGACCGGAGCCTCACATCCACTTGCTCCAGTGCCGGCCGCAGAGCCACCTGCAGGATATGAATGTTGAACTGCCCCAGGACGTACCCGAGGAACGCATTCTGTTTACTAGCCATCGAATGGTCCCCACTGGCAAGGTCTCAGACATTCAATACATTGTCTATGTTTGCCCAAGACCCTACAACGAATTAGCCACCCCTGCACAGAAGTCTCAGATTGCACGTCTCATTGGACGGATCAATCAACATCTCGAGGGGAAGTGCTTCATCCTGATCGGGCCCGGCCGCTGGGGGAGTAATAACCCCGATATCGGGATTCCAGTTGGCTACGGAGATATTTACCAGGCGCGCGCCCTTATTGAGGTCGCCGAGGACGAACAGGCGCCGGAACCATCCTATGGCACCCATTTCTTCCAGGACTTGGTCGAAGCGCATATTTTTCCGTTGGCCGTGACCGCTGCGGACGACAACTCGATTTTCAATCGAGCTTTCTTCGAAGAAGCGCGGAACAAACTGGCTCAGATGATGCCGCAGGAATCAGATTGGGATACCTATGTGCATTTGATTGAGGTCCAACAAGAGGCCCCCGACCAAAAACTCGATCTGATCATGGACGGTGAAGCGGGCGAGGCGATCGCTTACCTTATCCCCACCAAACAGAACTAGCTCCAATCAAACGCGTGGCCCTCCTCATCAGGCCAGCCATGCTTTCCGATCAGGGGTACAAACGCCACCGGAGTCACGCGCTCAGATATCATCCGGTCCTGCTCGCAGCGCCAGACCTCCAGGACCTGGCCCAACCGCCCTCCTACAGGCAGAACGAGTCGACCGCCTTCGGCGAGCTGATTTTCGAGTGGCGGCGGTACGCGCGGTGCGGCGGCGGTCACCAGGATTCCCTCGAATGGCGCATGCTCAGGTAGACCCGCAGTTCCATCACCAACAACGACCTCAACGTTCTCGTAGCCGAGCCGGAGCAATCGTCCCCGTGCCTCTTCGGCCAATCTCTCGAAACGTTCCACGGAGTAGACTTTCTTTGCCAGACGTGACAGGATCGCTGCCTGGTATCCCGAGCCGGTTCCGACCTCCAAAACAGTCTCGTCACCGCGCAGCTCCAAGAGAGATGTCATCAACGCCACGATGTAGGGTTGTGAGATCGTCTGTCGGTCGCCGATCGGCAGGGGTGCGTCGATATAGGCTGAGCGCTTCTGCTCTGGAGGCACAAACTCATGGCGCGGCACTTCGCGCAATGCATTTAATAGCCGCTCGTCTTTGATGCCACGACGGAATATTTGATCCGCTACCATCCGCTCGCGAAGTTCAGCCAATGCAGACTCAGTATCACTCATACGCGGGTGATTATAAGCTCGAGATGGGCGAATCAAAAACCCCGCTCCATGAGCGGGGTGATCTTTTTCCGAATATATTAGCGGCCGACGACGCGCTGTTCCTTCCAGATATCTGCCTCGTTGTGGTAGCCGGCCTGCTCCCAAAAGCCGAGTCGATCTTCGCTCATGAACTCCAGCCCGCGCAGCCATTTCCCACCCTTCCAGAGGTAAATATCCTTGAAACGATCCTCACCTGGAATGGCGCCCACCACGCCACGCAGCGGGAAGCCATGCTCGGGAGTCAGGGGTTGCCCGTTGAAGTGCGTCGCCAGGAGAAAGTTTTCCGCCAGTGCAACCTCTATGGGGATGTTTGTGGTGTAGTTGTATTCACAGTGCTGCATCACGTAGTCTGCGGATGGTTTGGGTTGAATGAGACCGTCATCGACAAGCGTCCGCAAAGCAACACCCTCCCAGGTCGTGTCAAACTTGCTCCAGCGCGTGACGCAGTGAATGTCCATCTTGACCGATGTACGTGGCAGTCGTTTGAACGTCTCCCAATCCCAGCGCACTTCTTCTTCGACCTCGCCCCACACACGTAAATCCCAGGATTCTGGATCGAACGGCGGTACCGGGCCATAATGCAGAACCGGGAATTTCAAGGTCAGCGATTGGCCCGGGGGCAGTCGCCCTTCAGACTGCATCTGGCGTTCAATTTCGCGACGGTTAAGGTCTGGCATACAGGTACCTCCCATGAAAAGAAATTATATCAATTGATCCTGCATGGTAATGCCAGAAGTCTTGTGGGCAAAGAAAAAGCCGGAAAGCTTTCGCTTTCCGGCTGGACATTCCTTTATGTGCTCGAGATCAGACTTTGCTGATCTCTTTTTCAGCTTTATCCAGGTACTCATCTACCCGTGATTCTGCCTCCTGGCGCTCAATGCCATAACGCTCTTGAACAGCACCAACAAGGCGCTCCCAATTACCTTCGATACGGTTCATATCATCATCGGTAAGCTTGCCCCATTGCTGCTTGATGAGACCTTTAAATTGCTTCCAATTTCCTGAGAGAATGTCTTTATTCATACTTAAGTTCCTCCTTATGCAATTTCCATGATCAACGATCACATTACGAGCGCATCAACAGTCACTCATCTTGATAACGGCTCCATGATCGTGCAGTGTTCATTATGACAAGGAGTTCTTTACATATTCTCAATTTACCCACTATTTCTTACCAAATGTATACGGTTTACCAGATGCAACGCAGGTTTGATCCAACATGCTGCGTTTAATCGTTCTAGATTCCTAAATGTATGAATCTTTATTCACTTCACTCACGGGAGAATGGAACCACGGGCCGCTCTACAGTGCTTTGCGAAAACCTTCCGCCTCAAGAAAGATGCGTGTAATCTGTGGATGTTGCTCACGAATCTTGCGCTCTACTCTATCCACAGCTTTCACTACCTGCTCAGAATCGAGCTCTGGCACGAAGCGCAAATCCATATTGAGCAAGATCTCCTTGGGGCCCAGATGCATCGTCATTGGCCTGTAAGCTGCTTCCACATCCGGATCCTGTTCAACGATTTGGCGTATCGAGTGGACTACCTTCTCGCTGGCAGCCTCGCCAAGCAGAAGTTTGCGGCTTTCGTATGCCAGGAAGACTGCGACGGACATTAACAAGATCGCAATCACAATCGAGGCCACCGCATCCAGGATCGGCATTTGCAGCTGGTGTCCAAGGAACACACCAAAGAACGCCACGACCAGACCGCCTAACGCAGCGGCATCCTCGAACAAGACCACAAAAATTGCCGGGTCCTTACTGCTCCGGATGGCACGCCATATTGTTTCTTCATCGGCGACCTTGATAAGTTCCCGAAAGGCGATATAGAAAGCAAAAGATTCAAAAATTACCGCGACAGCAAGCACGATGTAATTCCAGAACGGATCGCCAAGTACCTCCGGATGCTGGATGTGCAGCAGGCCTTCATAGAGTGAGATACCACCTCCGACCCCGAACAACACGATGGCAACAATCAAGCTCCAGAAGTAGAGCTCTTTCCCGTGACCGAAAGGGTGATCCTCAGTGGCCTCCCTTCGGCTCAACCGGATTCCTAACAAAAGTAAAGCCTGATTGCCTGTGTCAGCGACCGAGTGAATCGCCTCCGAGAGCATCGCCGAGCTGCGGGTGATCCCGGCGACGACGAACTTGCTCACCGCGATTAAAAAATTGGCTGCGATCGCAGCGTAAATTGTGATCGGCTTATCAGACGAACCGCCGGCCATGCCGCCTCCTCATCCCTCAAAATGTGAAATCCAACACTACTATTCTACATGGCCCCAGGGGCCACGTGAGCTTGCTAGATCCCAATTGACAATACCCAGTAGGAAAAGCGGCACATCAACGAATGTGCCGCTTTTTAAGTGTAGATTATTCCAATGGGATCGTTTGCTTAATTTCGTCGAATCAAGATCACCAGCCCCGCCAGTATGAGCAGCGAGGGCCACAGAAGATGAAACCGGAACCAGGAAAACCAACCCGGGTTGAGATTGTCGATCAAGAACACCACCCCCAGCACGATTAACCCTGCACCGAGCAGCCAGCCCGTACGATGCCCCGGTCCGCTGCCCGAGCGGATCTCCGTTCCCAGGCTGCGCGCCCGTTCGGCGATCTCCTGTGCCCCGTTCTTAACATTGCTTTCAAAACTGCTGTCCTTCTCACTGCCCTCCAGTGGCAGGATCAGCCAGAGCACCAGATACAACCAGATTCCGACCGATTCACCAAATGCCAGCAGCACGAAGAAAAGCCGCACCCAGGTCGGATCGATGCGAAGGTAATCACCGATTCCGGCACAGACGCCTCCCAGCATCTGATCGTCGCGGCTGCGCACTAGTCGCTTCTGCATCGCGTCTCCTCTTTTCTACTTCACACCATACCGATGGTTTTATCTGCCTCGTCTCAGAAGTGTGTTAATCATGACCAGAAGGCCAGCACTAATCAGCAGCACCGGCAAGAACAAACCTGGAAATTTGCGTTGTCCAAGCAGTGAACCGAATACTGCAAAGAGCACCATGCTGACCAGAATCGCCTGACCACCTTCAGTAAGGGCTTCTCGTGGACGACCTTCGATAAGTCGTGAGAAGAAAACCCCCACCCCGACAAAACCGGGGATCAGTGTCCAGGCGTAAGCCCAGGTCTCCCAGCGGCCGGTCACGCTCTGCCAGTAGAGCAGGCCACCGATACCACCCACAATCGCGGCTGGCACAAACATGCCAGGCTCGCCGACGAGCAATCCGATAACCATCAGTAAGATTCCCACACCGATAATTATCAACGGCCAGTTCTGTTCTGGCTGGAGCCAGCGGAACATCTCTGGTGCCAGCTGCGCGGCCAGGAAAGCTGTTCCAAATAAGATCAGCAGCACACCAGCTGCCACATTAGATCGTGCTCTTTGTCCCATAATCCCTCCTGCGATTCTTTACGCAGATTCATGCATAAAGTCGCGTCCCTGTAACAGCATGAAATTCAAAAATACTTTACATAACTGACATCTTGCGGTTCATTTTTACGGGGAGAGTCGCGGTTATGATTCCTCCAACGGCTCTTTGAAATCGTAGATGCCATCGCGATAGCCCCACCGGTTGCCGCACGCCGCACAGCGCAATCCCAGCGGCATCGGATCCAGCTTTAAACCCCCGCACGACGGGCACTTGAAGTTCAGTTCACCCAGCGTTCCCTGTCCGGGCAGCGTCGCTTCAACGAACACGCTGGGGGTCAACTTCAACCACTTACCGCTGGTTTGTAACGCCGCGTCGAGTGCAGTCAACCACCCCAACGGTATCATGCGCTTGAGCAGAGCAATTCGAAAATGGGAGACGGTCAGTGCACGACCGATTTCAAAGCCTTCGTTTTCCAGCATCGTACGCACGGAGGCCGGGTGGAAATTAAAATTCAACGGAGCGAACTCGATCATTTTTGCGTCAAATGGACTCCACTCCTGGCGCCGGAGTGCGTAACGCAGGATCGCCTTCAAGTTGCGCTTATTGGCAAACTCAAGAATGAACGTGGACCCGCCAACCAGGCTGGATCGAACCTGCGCCAGTGCCCTCTCCGGCTCGGCGATGTGGTGCAGCGTGCGGATCATCGTCGCCGCGTCGAAGGCCGCCTCGGCAAAGGGAAGGCGATAGACATCACCCACAACGTATACGAAACGGTCGCTGCGCCCTAATCTATCCTGCGCTTGTTCGAGCTGCGTGCGAGAGTAATCGAAGAGCACGATCTGCTTGAACCCCACATAGCGGGGTGTGTTGCGGCCCGCACCGGCACCGACCTCGATCATCCGCTGCCCATGCTTAGGCAACAAGCGGCCTAATGCGATCGCCTCGACACGATCCTCGTACTCGCGACCACCCTGGTCCCAGAAAGTCGTCTGGTAATCGGAACCTTCGTAGTTACAGATTGGGGGATGCTCTTGATCCATACTGCTCCCACATCGGAAAGCCGGGTACGTGCGTTTCCGGCGAAAAATCTGCACCCATTGTACTACCCCCGTCAGTCGGGGCTATGCTCACTCAATCTTCGAAGCGCGAATCATCAATGCGGCGTATCCAGTCGGGCTCCATATCGGAAGGTTGATAGGCACCTCG
>JASFLN010000087.1:0-6566 GCA_050118075.1 Anaerolineales bacterium | reverse complement strand
TAGTGCCGGGGGATGGAACAGAGGACACGGCAAGCGCCGAATACCGGGCGAGTGCCGTGTTTTGCGTTTAATCGGGAAGGATTTGTTCTTATGAGCGTTGACTTTATTGCACGTGTAATTGGTATGGTCGTGTTCTTCGTGGGCGGGATCTACCTTGGCACCTATTTAGGACGTTCAGCCGGCGAGGAAGCGGTCCTATGGGCGTTGGTGTTCGGCCTGGTTGGCGCGTTGATGGGGCTTGTGGTGACTCCGTTTATCAGCACGCGGCCGATCCGCTCCTTTAGACAACAGATTTCGCAGCTTTCGGTGCGCACGATGGTTTCCGGGCTGATCGGATTGATTGTGGGTTTGATTATTGCGGCGCTGCTCGCTTTCCCACTTTCGCTGCTCCCACAACCGTTCAGCCAGATTCTGCCATTTCTGGGGGCTGTGCTGTTCGGATATTTGAGTGTCACGCTGTTCGTGCTGCGCCAGAATGACATTATGAACGTGTTTGGGCAGCGCTTTTCGGGTGGCGGTGGGGCAGCGAGTGCTCCAGCCAATCAAGATAGCCTTTCGGTCCTGCTCGACACCAGCGTGATCATCGATGGCAGGATCCTCGATATCGCCCGAACGGGATTCATCGCTGGACCGATGCTGGTTCCTTCATTTGTGCTCAATGAGCTACAGCACATCGCGGATTCGTCTGACGGACTGCGCCGACAGCGCGGCCGCCGGGGGTTGGATATTCTCAACCGACTACAAAAGGATCCGAACATATCTTTCCGCATCGTCGATCTGGACGTCGAAGGTGTGCGTGCCGTCGATGACAAGCTCGTCATTCTGGCGAAACAGCTGCGCTGTCAGGTGCTCACCAACGATTACAACCTCAATCGTGTCGCCGAACTGCAGGGCGTGGGAGTGCTCAACATCAACGAATTGGCCAACGCCGTGAAGGCTGTGTTTTTACCTGGTGAGCAGATGGACGTCAATGTAATCCAGGAGGGTAAGGAAACCGGTCAGGGGGTGGGCTATTTAGATGATGGAACGATGGTTGTGGTTGAGGAGGGTAAGGGATACATCGGCCGCATGATCCCGGTCACGGTGACCAAAGTGCTGCAAACTGCAGCTGGACGGATGATTTTCGCCCGGCCAGATCACGGTGAACAAAGTGCTCAGGTAGCGGAGTAAGCACAATGACGTTAATGATCTACAACACGATGACGCGTAAAAAAGAGCCGTTTGAACCTCTGGAGGATAAGAAGGTCCGTCTATACGTTTGCGGTCCAACGGTCTATGACTCAGCACACGTGGGGCATGCGATGTCCTCGATTGTTTTTGATGTCATTCGTCGCTATCTGGAATACCGTGGTTATGATGTCCAGCATGTGATGAACTACACGGATGTTGATGATAAGGTCATCTTGAGGGCGAATGACCTGGGGGTAGAACCACTGGAACTGGCCGAGCAGTACATCGGTGAATACAACCAGCTGATTAAACGATTGAACATTTTACCTGCACAGGAGTTCCCACGCGTCTCCACTGAGATTGACCAAATTGTTAAAGTGATTGAGGGCTTGATCGAAAAGGGTTACGCCTATGAGGTGGAGGGCGATGTTTTTTTCCGGGTTTCTAAAGATGAGGACTATGGACGTCTATCCAAGCGTGATCTGGAGGATATGCGTGCTGGAGCCCGGTTGGGAATCGATGAACGCAAAGAGGATCCTGCCGATTTTGCACTCTGGAAATCAACGAAACCGGGTGAACCTTCATGGGAAAGCCCCTGGGGTCCGGGACGTCCCGGCTGGCATATTGAGTGCTCGGCGATGAGCCTGCACCACCTCGGCGACCAAATTGATATCCACGGTGGTGGTAACGACCTGATCTTCCCCCATCACGAAAACGAGATCGCTCAATCTGAAAGTTACACTGGAAAGCCTTTTGCCAAATATTGGGTCCATAACGGGATGATGCAATTGAGTGGGGCGGCGATGTCCAAATCGACTGGAAATGTGCTCAATGCGGAAGCGTTCCTCGAACAACACGAGCCTGATGCGCTGCGCCTGTTAATCCTGAACGCAAGCTACCGCAGTCCGATCACGTTTAATGAGGAGGTAGTCGAGCAGGCCGAAGCAGGTTTAGCGCGTTTGCGAGGGGCGCTTCGGCCCGCGACCCCAGAAGAGAACGCAAATGGACAGCTCGCGGAGAGGTTGAATGCCGCTGCGGTAAAGGCACGTGAGGAATTTACCGCTGCAATGGATGATGATTTTAACACCGCTGGTGCGTTGGGACATTTCTTTGACCTGGTAAAAGCGATCAACCAGGGGCGTGCGGCAGGCGCAACGCAGGATGCGCTTGAGCCAGCCCAGGAGACGTTAATCGAACTAACTGGTGTGCTCGGCTTGCGCCTGCAGAAGGAACCGGAGGCGGCCAGTGCAGAAGTCGGCCCGTTCATCGAGCTGCTTCTCAAAGTGCGTGAAGAGTTGAGAGACCAGGAGCAATATGAACTTGCAGATAGCATTCGCGCACGGCTCGCTGATCTGGGGGTCACCATTGAAGATAGCAAGGGCGGTACCGTCTGGCGTCTTTAGGCGTGCACGCGGATCTATAGCGCCCCTGTCGGTCCGCGATCGGGGCGCTTTTTCTTTGCGCCATGAGAGGAGTCCATGAGTCAAACTGAGTGGGTCTACGGCCGGAACCCTGTACTTGAAGTTCTGCGATCAGGGCGTCGCGCGGTTCATAGGATTAAGATTGCCAGTGGCGCGGAGATTTCTGGAAGCCTGTCCGAGATTGTGGAACGTGCAGAAAAAAAGGGTCTTTCGATGGAGAGAACACCCAAATCCGATCTGGATCGTATGCATACGAACCATCAGGGTGTGCTGGCGCTGGTCGCCGAATATCCATATGTAAGCCTGGATGAAATAGTAGATTATGCGGTCAATCAAGATCAGGATCCCTTTGTGCTGCTGCTTGATAGGGTTCAGGATCCGCAGAATCTAGGCACCCTTCTGCGCAGCGCTGAGGCCGTTGGTGTTCACGGTGTTGTCATCCCTACAAAACGAAGTGCGGCGGTGACGCCGGCGGTTGTGAGCGCTTCGTCCGGAGCCAGCGAATACATGCGTTTAGCGCAGCACAATATCGCCCAGGCAATCCAGGTGCTGAAAGAACGAGGGGTTTGGGTCGCAGGTCTGGAAATCTCTCAGCAGGCACAGCCCTACCACATGGTGGATTTGTCCGGTCCAATCGCGATTGTCGTCGGGCATGAAGGCAGTGGCATGCGGCGTTTGGTTAAGGAAAATTGCGATTTTCTCGTGCGCATCCCGATGCGAGGTGCGGTTGAATCGCTGAACGCTGCGGTGGCCGGCTCGATTGTTTTATTTCACGTCTGGGAGAAGCGCAATTTTAAGGGTTCCGGGGTCTGAGAGCAAACTCTAATATGGATTTTCGCACTGCATTGACGATGCCCTTGAATCTTGGTACACTGCCACGGCAAAGTCGGCCGGGGAGTCTGGTATAATCAAACAGCGCCGAGCAGGTGAGGCGCGTTTTGTTGTCATGCCGACGTAGCTCAATGGCAGAGCAACCGCCTTGTAAGCGGTAGGCTACGGGTTCGACTCCCGTCGTCGGCTTGCAAAAAGCAAGTCGCGATGAGCTAAGATCAGGGGGTTAACGACACGCGGCAGATTATGGGCGGTTACCCAAGTGGCCAACGGGGGCTGACTGTAAATCAGCTGGCATAAGCCTACGGCGGTTCGAATCCGTCACCGCCCACCTGAAAGAACAGGTGCTTGCAACTGTATCGGTCACGCCCTCATAGCTCAGGGGTAGAGCACGTTCTTGGTAAGAACGGGGTCAAGGGTTCAAATCCCTTTGAGGGCTCTAATGACCAGTAAATATTCTTGAAGGCTTAAGGAGAATGGAATTATGGCCAAGGAAACATTTGAACGCACGAAGCCGCATATGAACGTGGGCACGATGGGGCACATCGACCACGGGAAGACGACGCTGACGGCGGCGATCACGAAGTACAGTGCGCTGAAGGGGATGGCGGACTACCGTCCGTTCGATTCGATCGACAATGCGCCGGAAGAGAAAGAGCGCGGCATCACGATAGCGATTGCGCACGTGGAGTACGAGACAGAGAAGCGCCACTATGCGCACGTGGACATGCCGGGGCACCGTGACTACATCAAGAACATGATCACGGGAGCTGCGCAGGTGGACGGGGCGATCCTGGTGGTGGCGGCGCCGGACGGGGCGATGCCGCAGACGCGCGAGCACGTGCTGCTGGCGCGCCAGGTGGAAGTGCCGTCGATCGTGGTGTATTTGAACAAAGTCGACATGATGGACGATCCGGAGCTGTTGGAGCTGGTGGAGCTGGAGCTGCGCGAGCTGTTGAATGAATACGAGTTTCCGGGGGATGAGATACCGATTGTGAAGGGCAGTGCGCTGCAGGCGCTAGAGAGCGACAGCGAGGATCCGGATGCGCCGGAGTATGAGAGCATCAAGGAGCTGCTGCGGGTGGTGGACGAGTACATCCCGGAGCCGGTGCGCGAGCTGGACAAGCCGTTCATGATGTCGGTGGAGGATGTGTTCTCGATCAAGGGTCGCGGCACGGTGGTGACGGGACGAATTGATCGGGGGGTGGTGAAGACGGGCGACAACGTGGACATTGTGGGTCTGAGAGAAAAGATCGAGAGCACGGTGGTGACCGGGGTGGAGATGTTCCACAAGACGTTGGAGTCGGGGCAAGCGGGGGACAATGTGGGCTTGCTGCTGCGCGGGATCGACCGGGAGGACGTGGAGCGCGGGATGGTGATTGCGGCGCCGGGATCGATTACGCCGCACACGAAGTTCCTGGGCGAGGTGTACGTTCTGACGAAGGAAGAGGGGGGACGGCACAAGGCGTTCTTCGACGGGTATCGACCGCAGTTCTACATCCGCACGCTGGACGTGACGGGGACGATTGAGCTGCCGGAAGGTGTGGAGATGGTGATGCCGGGCGATAACGTGAACATGACGGTGGAACTGATCACACCGGTAGCGTTAGAGAAGGGCTCGAAGTTCGCGATCCGTGAAGGCGGTTTGACGGTCGGTGCGGGCGTGATCACAGAGATCCTAGAATAGGTGCTCTATGGCCAAACAAAAAATACGTATCCGATTAAAAGCGTACGATCATCGTGTGCTGGACCAATCCGCAGCCCGGATTGTTGAAACGGCAGAGCGCACCGGCGCCCGAGTGGTGGGACCGGTACCGCTTCCGACGAAGATCGAACGTTTCACGGTTCGTCGGTCGACATTTATCGACAAAGATTCGCACGAGCATTTTGAGATCCGCACGCACAAGCGCTTGATAGACGTGCTTGAGCCTGATACAAAGACGATCGACACACTGATGCGGTTGAACTTACCCGCTGGTGTGGATATTGAGATCAAGATTTAACAAATGATGTAGTCGGCCATACGGGACGACAAGAAGGTGTGGCCGATCCGATGCGAGACTTGGTAAGCGCACGGATGGCGGGTGAAGCGAGACTACCGACTTCATAGCCACCAGGCGGACTGCCCAGTGTTCGGGGATGATGCAGCCGAAGCCCTGGCTGACAGTCCCGTCAAGAGACTATCTACAGGAGACAAGGTATGAAGGGGCTTATTGGAAAGAAAGTCGGCATGACCCAGTTGTTCGACGAGTCGGGTAATCTTGTTCCCGTGACGCTCATCGAGGCTGGGCCGTGTTACGTCACCCAGATCCGTACACCGCAAAACGACGGCTATCAGGCTGTACAGCTCGGATTTGGCGAAGCAAAACCAAAGCAGCTAACTGGTGGGCAGCTCGGACATCTGAAACGCAACGATTTACCACCGGTGAAATACCTGCGTGAATTCCGGACCAAGAAGGAAGATGAGATCAACGAGGGCGACACGCTCACGGTGGATGTCTTCGGGGTTGGAGATCGCGTGGATATCATCGGTATAAGTAAGGGTAAAGGATTTGCGGGCGGCATCAAGCGCCACGGCTTCCAACGCCAGCCGGTTACACACGGTCAGTCTGACCGCACACGCGCGCCCGGTTCGCGGGGTTCAACCTCGACCCCTGGACGGGTCTACAAAGGTTCGCGTGGCCCCGGTCATATGGGCTCGGTGCGCAAGACATCGCAGAATGTGCGTGTTGAGCTGGTTGACCCTGAGCGCAATCTGCTGGGTGTTAGTGGAAGTGTGCCCGGAGCGCGGGGCAACATTGTTATGATCAAAGAAGCACGTAAGCAGTAGGCCTGACGGAGTGAGTGAGCGATGAAAGTAGACGTAATGAATATGCAGGGCGAAAAGGTCGACAGCGCCGATTTACCGGCGGCGATCTTTGAGGCGCCCATCAAGCACGATCTCATGCACCAGGCGCTGGTCCGTCAGATGGCAAACGCCCGTGCGGGGACACACAAGACGAAATCGCGCGGTGAGGTGCGCGGTGGTGGCCGGAAACCATGGCGCCAGAAGGGCACCGGACGTGCTCGACACGGTTCACGTCGATCCCCGATCTGGGTCGGTGGTGGCAAGGTCCATACACCCAGACCGCGTGATTACAGCGT
>JASFLN010000086.1:0-6611 GCA_050118075.1 Anaerolineales bacterium | reverse complement strand
CCTCGCCATGGACCTGTATAGACGGGGTCAGAACGAGGCTGTCGAAGATCCCGGTGAGCATCCGCCCACCCGCCCGGAGCGTGACCTTGAACGGTCCGTCGAATGGAAGGCGGAGCAGGAACAGGCCGCTTCCATGTTGCGGCTGCTCACAGACGAGCAAAGGCAGGTCATCGTGCTCAAATTTTTTCAAGGAATGGAAAATGAAGAGATCGCCGAGACGATGCAAAAAACGGTGGGAGCTGTCAAAGCGCTGCAGCACCGTGGGCTTAACTCATTGCGGCGCGCATTTGAAACTCTCCAGGCCGAGACGGAGCGAGCGACATGAACGAAAAAGATGAACGTGTCGACCAGGCAATTAAGAGATTCATTCAAGCAGGGGAGATCAGCGAGGAGCTCCAGCCACATCGTGAAGCTTTACGGGCTCTCAAGGGGCTTGAGCAAGTTCCCGGCTTGGATGCTGAGCGCGCTCACCTGATGCGGCAACAATATCTTGATCAGGTCGATTCTATGAAACCGGCCGTATCTCCCAGCCAGAATCGCCGTCTTAATGGGTGGAGTTCAATATTCCGAAAGGAGCGTTCACCCATGTTCGCAATGGCCAGGATTATCACCATAGCAGCCATACTTCTGGGCGGCACGGCCGGCACGGCCTTCGCAGCTCAGGGGAGTCTTCCGGATCAAGCGCTTTACCCGGTAAAGACGCTGATCGAGGATATCCGCTTAGACCTCACAAGCGACCCGCAAGCCGAATTTGATTTGTTAATGAGGTTTATTGAGCAACGGTTTGCCGAGATTCAAACGATGGTAGAGAACGGAGAACCAGTGGGCGAGGTAGTTCAACTCCGTTTACAAAATCAACTCCAAGCCGCATTTCGTAACGCCGCCGAACTCGAAGAGCCAGCGTTTCTGCAGGCGATGGAGAAAATACGCGCGCGCAGCCAGATCCAAGAGAACATCTTTAACCAAGTTCAAAATGGCGCTGGAGCAGAATCAAACGGCAATATCGAGTTGGCACAAGAGGCAATCATACGCTCCCGGATCCAGGCTGAAGGTGCGCTGGAAGATCCGAACACACTGCGCACGAGGTACGGTGCCGAAAGGAACGAAGATGCACCCGTGCAGCCAGAAGTGATCCCGCCCGGCGAGGGACAGGGCGGCCCTCCAGATGGTGCGGGTGAGGGTGAAGCTATGGGACCATCGGATCCTGGCAACGGCAACTTCGGCACACCCGGACCACGGCGCAACGGACAAACAAAATAGGTTAGTCCCCTCCTCCAAGGGGCAAATGCTCGTGGGGCTGGCAGGCAAATGCGCTGCCAGCTCCACTGCTTTTAACGCTGACAATTACAAATCCTGTGTGATTACACAGGTGTCTGGTTGACGATTCGTCGTTTATCATGGTATCATCCGCGCGTTGTAGAAACGCCCATTCTTGAGCGTTTCTAACGTGCAAACAAGATCGGAGGATCAGGAGATCAGCGCATCAGACTTTCGAATAAACGATCAAATTCGCGCCAGAGAGGTTCGCCTCATCGACGCGGACGGTGAAAACAAAGGCGTCGTACCCATCGATGAAGCTCTAAAAGCGGCTCAACAGGCCGATCTGGATCTCGTAGAGGTCGCCCCAAACTCCGATCCGCCCGTATGCCGAGTACTCGATTACGGGAAGTTCCTTTACGAAAAGGCTAAGAAAGAGCGCGAAGCCAGGAAATCGCAAACCAAGGTCGAGGTTAAAGAGATCCGTCTGCGACCAAAGACTTCAGAGCATCACCGTGGTTTCAAAGTTCGAGATGCCCGGCGCTGGCTGAACGAAGGCAAGAAAGTCAAAGTACGAATTCGTTTTCGAGGCCGCGAAATCCATTACCCGGAGATCGCCCTTGAAGATTTACAAGCGATAGCTGAAGAATTGTCGGACGTGGGAGCCATCGAGCAGGCGCCGATGATGGAAGGGCGCACGATGCTCATGATGCTGACCCCTTTGAAATCCTGAGCACCGACGATCACAGAAAAAATAACTGCAGTTTGACGTCCCCGCGGACAGCAGGATCGTCCGCGGGCTTGCGTCCCAGTAGACCGGACGGCGAACTGCCCGAGAAGTATAGCAAGAGAGGAACAGGTGTATGCCACGCAAAAAGAAAAAAGGGAAGTACAAACTCAAGACCCATAAGGCGACTGCCAAGCGCTTCAAAATAACCGGTTCGGGAAAGGTCATGCGCACGAAAGGTGCTCAGAGCCACCTGCGCCGGAAGAAATCAGCGCGCGTCAAGCGGCAGTATACTGAAATGCAGCCTGTGGGCTCAAAGAAAATTGCCAAGCGCGTGCGCCGATTAGCCCCCTACCTTAACAAGTACAAAGCTAACCCAAATGCACGCACCGGGGGTTCTTCCTAGATCGATCCGTTATTGAGTTGTGACTGTTGGGTGTACCAAACGGGCACCTTCCTGGTGTCGGCGCCCAGTGGTTCACAGGAGTGTGAAACGTGACACGTGTTAAAGGCGGCGTCGTAACCCGTCGACGCCACAAGAAAATCCTAAAACTGACCAAGGGCATGTACGGTACGCGCAACAATCTATTCCGACGCGCCAACGAAGCGATGCTGAAGAGCCTGTGGTATTCCTATCGCGATCGGCGTACGCGCAAACGCGATCTGCGCCGTTTATGGATCAGCCGCATCAACGCCGCAGCACGCCAAAATGGGACCACCTACAGCCGTTTGATCCACGGTTTAAAGCAAGCGAACATCCAGCTCAACCGCAAGATGCTCGCCGACCTTGCCGTGCGCGACCCAAAGGCGTTTAGCGAAGTCGTGAAATCCGCCTCGACAGCCTCTTGATCCCTTACGAGACGAAATAAAAATGGGCGCTCGGGCGCCCATTTTTATTTTTCGTGTTTCGGTTTCGATCGCCACCGAAGTACTCGATGGACCAAATCGATGACACCAAGGACAAGTAATCCGTCGATAAGTAGTGCCCCGCTAATAAACCCAAGCCGACCAACAACACCATTTGCAGAAGATGAAAATGCCAACAGCGGCATTGAATTTTCCGTGTCGAACGTAGTGCCACCCGAGCCGAACGCAACCCAATGTGACAGCACAGCGAATATCGCAAGTAACAGCACGGTGAAGCCACCACGTATGAAGACTTTTACCGCTGGCTCTTGAACGGCAAGACCGAACTCGGCTCGCCGTTGAAGCGTGAGCAGTAGCAGCACACCTGAAACCAGAAATGCGCCTCCCGCCAGGCTTACTACCCAGCGTGGTGCGGTGAAACTCTCATCCTCAACAGGAAATAAACCAAACGAGGCGAGCATAATCACAACACCAAGCACGATGGTGAGCAATGCAATGATCAAAGAGCTTTTCTGCACGAACAGCACTCCTGATAACCTTGGCTGGCAACCGGGGTTCATAGAGTAGGCAGATTGGAGTCTTATTATAGGCGTCGCCATCTGAAATTTTCCATAGGACTTTGGATATGTCCAAGGCTGCTGCCTCAACAATCCATGGCGCTTCCAGCATGATCTTGATGCTACAATTTGAACAATGTTGAACCAGGGCTTCAGGAGCATGGACGGTGGAACTGCTGCACACGTTCAATCTGGATGACCAAATAGAGCTGCGTATTTTGCGCGGCGACTTAACACAATCCGACGCCGATGTGATTGTCAACGCAGCCAACGAGAGGCTGCGGCATGGGGCCGGTGTTGCGGGCGCCATCGTCAGGAAAGGTGGCAGAGTCATTCAGACAGAGAGCGATAATTGGGTCCGCGAACACGGTCCCATCACACATGATCAAGCTGCGCTGACAACTGCAGGTGATCTCCCCAGTAAGGCTGTTATTCATGTGGTTGGCCCTCGCTGGGGGGAGGGAGACGAAACCCGCAAGTTAGAACGTTCCATTTTAGCCGCCCTCGATCTGGCACAGGACAAGGGTTTTGAGAGCATTGCCTTCCCTGCAATCTCAACCGGGATTTTTGGCTTTCCGATGGGGCAGGCAGCCCGAGCGATTCTGACAGCCATCGACGAGCATGTAGGCAGCATCAGCAAGAGCCCCCTGCAACGTATCGACTTGGTGCTGTTTGATGAATCCGCCGCCGAAGCGTTTTCTGAGGCGGCTCGAGACCGTTGGTCATGACAACCATTACCTCAACGACAAATCAGCGAGTGAAATGGGTGCGCAAGCTTCAAACCCAGCGATCCGCGCGACACGAGCAGGGTTTCTTTGTTATCGAGGGGAACCGCATGCTTCGTGAAGCGCTCGATGCGCACGCGAAGGTCTCTTTTGTGCTGCACAGCGATGCGGCAGATGCGGATACGCTCCGTTTGCTGGAAGAATTTTCAGCGTCTGGAGAGGAGGTTATCCCGGTGAGCGAGGAGATCCTTTCTTATTGCTCCGACACCGAGTCGCCACAGGGCTTGCTGGCTGTAGTTGCACTGCCAGAAACGCATTTCTCTGAGCAGAGCGAACCTCTGCTGATCGTCGACCGCCTACGTGATCCAGGCAACCTTGGGACCTTGATGCGCAGCGCACTCGCCGCGCGTTTCTCTTTGTTGCTGCTTACACCCGGCACGGTTGACATACTGAACCCGAAGGTCGTGCGCGGCGCCATGGGCGCCCACTTCCATCTTGCTGCGAAATCCATCGAATGGGATCAGCTCGGTTCATATTTGCATGCCAAAACTTTGTGGGTGGCGGAGGCCAATCGTGGAATGCGTTATGATCAAGTCGATTGGACTCAACCTACTGCACTGTTGATCGGTGGTGAAGCCCATGGACCATCTAATGACGTATCACAGTTTCGCCATAAACAAGTGCATATCCCCATCAAGCGCACGGCAGAGTCACTCAACGCCGCAGTAGCGGGGTCAATCATGATGTTTGAACTCACCCGTCAGCGAGGATTCGAATGAAGATACGTGCATTAACTGGCTTCATGGACACGGGATGGCCGCTTGATACGGAGAAAATGGGGGCGCTGGTATCCTGTCTCTCCACAATTCGTGAAGCACTTGAAAGCTCAAACTTTGAGGTCCAGACATTGCGTCTGGCAACACCCCCTCCAAGCGAATTTGAAGTACCGCTAGCGATCGATGAACGCACTGATTTCGCGCGCGCACTTGAGGCTGAGAGCTTCGTTCAGGGCATCGATTACGCTGCCATTGGCCCGGCTCTGCCTGAAGAACCTGAGGGTTATGAAGCAGCCGTAAAAATAATTTCGGCCACAGAAAACGTGTTCACCTCCGGAATTTATGCGGATCCATCGGTGGGGATCTCTTTCCCCGCCGCACGAGCCTGTGCACAAGCGATCGTTGATATCGCTTGCCTTGAATCCAATGGTTTTGGAAATCTTCGTTTCGCCGCGCTAGCTAATGTTCCTGCCGGCGCGCCTTTCTTCCCGGCAGCCTATCATCGCGGAGGCCCTCCAGCCATTGGAGTTGCTTGCGAAGCAGCCGACCTGGCTGTGCTCGCATTGCAAGATTCTGCTTCCCCGTCGAAGATTCGCAGTCAGCTTGTGAGCGCCATCGAAAGTCAAGCTTCCACGATCGAGCACATCGTCGAGCGCGAGTGCCGAAAATCCAGCCTCCGTTTCCACGGCATCGATTTTTCTCTCGCCCCCTTCCCCGAACCGGCGAGGTCCTTGGGTACCGCCATGGAAGGTTTTGGCTCACCGGCAGTGGGGTTGGCCGGTTCCGTCGCCGCAGCCACTTTTTTCGCCAGCAGCCTGGACAAGGCCAATTTCAAGCGCACCGGCTTCTGCGGGTTGTTCTTACCGGTCTTGGAGGATTCGGTCCTCGCACAACGAGCGGCCGATGGTTCTCTTACGATCAAGGACCTGCTGCTCTATTCCACCGTATGCGGAACGGGACTCGACACTGTCCCGCTCCCCGGTGATACCAGCGTGGATGCGATCACCGGGCTGCTGTTAGACCTGGGGGCATTGGCGCTTCGCCACACGAAGCCACTCACCGCCCGCTTGATGCCTATCCCCGGGAAACGTGCTGGGGACGATGTCCATTTTGATTTTCCGTATTTTGCCGACAGCAAAGTGATGGCGCTGCCTGCCGCTCCGCTCACCGATCAGCTCGCCGGTCCAAGCACACTGCATATCGATCCACCCAAACCCTGATCTGCAAGGTCCTGTCTTGTGGTTCTTGTCGGTCCACAACCCGGCCATTAGAATGGTGCATGATTCGCGCTTTGATATCGTCGGATTGGTAACATGAGATCCTCTTTGTACCAATGCAGCTGTTTCCGTTGTTCGATGTATGAATGAAGTTATATGGATTTTCTTGAAGGTTTAAACACACAACAGCGCCAGGCCGTAACTGCAAAACCCGGGCCCACATTGGTGCTCGCCGGGCCGGGTTCCGGTAAAACCCGTGTCCTTACCCACCGCATCGCCTATCTGGTGGCGGAGAAAGGTGTGCCGCCATACGAGATACTGGCGGTCACCTTTACCAACAAAGCCGCCCGCGAGATGGCTCTTAGGGTGAACGCACTGCTCGAGCAGGCCGGGGTGTCTGCGCTTTCCGGCCGCGATATGTCACTGGGCACTTTTCATGCTTTCTGCGCTGGCCTCATCCGTCGCGAAGCCGACCATTTACCTGT
>JASFLN010000085.1:0-6637 GCA_050118075.1 Anaerolineales bacterium | reverse complement strand
AAAGATCAATACGGAAATCGCGCAGACCAGGGTCGGCTAGCGCGTGGATGCCCTGCAGCGCGACCTGTTCCTGTTCGCTGAATGGGAAGAAGCCCAGTTCGTGCTCTCCAAGCCTTCCGCTGATAAGCACGGGTTGGGAGGTCTCAACTGTAATTACTGTCGTTTGGCCCTGGATAAGCGGTGAGGGCTCAATTGACACGGACTGTAGTGGTCCGAAGAACAGATTGGATCCCTCATCCCCCAGCTTGTTTACAAGGACACTGCCCGGAATCAAGTAAAGAGAGGTTGGCCTTCCCGACAATGTGTAGAAATCCCATGGATTGCTGTCGTTTGACGCTGCGGCCTCCAGCCGTGTTTCACCTTGCCTCACAAGGTGGAATGTTCCAGAAGATTGTGAGCTGTCGTCCGTCACGGGTTCAGGGACGATCAGCGACTGACCAGCATAGAGAGCATCTGGACGAACGATACGGTTCAGCCTGGCGAGTTGATCGGAGGTGATGCGGTAGCGAAGCGCCAGGGTATCAAGCGATTCGCCGAACTCCAGGGTGGTGAATTCGAGCACACCCGTTACCCCCGGGAAGCCGGGTATGGTCAGCTCTGTTCCAGGGAATATGCGCGCCGAATCTGCGATGTCATTTATCTCCAGGATCGCCTCGACAGTCGTCCCAAACCTGCGCGCAATGCCAAAAAGTGTATCGCCTTGCTGCACGATATACACCGGTCCGTTGTCCTGCGCCTGAGCTGGTAACGAGTTGGTAATCAATCCAGCCACAAGCAAAAGGATGACCAGCTTATATTGGATCAGTCTTCCTGAATTCGACTTTTTCACCGACATCGATTCCATCCACTAATGCTGGCAGCCCTTCCACGATGTAGCAGGCTGCCCTGGCCGGCGAGTATACGCGCCACGGCCTGGCTATAACCTTATCTACAACCTCGTTCTGCTTATTAACCCACAATACCCCGATTGAAAATGGGACCGCAAACATATGTATCGCAGTGTTCGCAATCCCTTCCCGGCTTTCGACAAGCACCAATCCAACACCGTTGGGCAATTCACGTCGGAACATCAATCCCCGCAAACGACAAAAGAAGCTTACGCACCATCTCGCGATGAGCAACGGTTCCTTTGGATTCTGGGCGGAAAAAACGCCAACTTGAGAAGCCATGTCCTTCCTTACACAAAGACAGGGCGGCCGTAGCCGCCCCGATAATGCTAAGGCCAGTGAAAACTATTCTACCTCGCCGAGAATCTTTTCGACGCTTTCAAGCAGTTCCTGGGGTCCAAATGGTTTAGTGATGTAATCATCGACTTTCGCAATATGCAGACCAAGCACCTTGTCAATGGATTGTGCCTTGGCTGTAACCACCACGACAGGGATATCTCTCAAAGCATCATCAGCTTTCATCTGCTGGTACACTTCCCACCCATCCATGTCAGGCATCATCAAGTCAAGCAGCACCAGATCGGGCTGCTCACGTTTTACGGTCTCAAGACCTTCGATACCCCCATTTGCACCGATTACATGAAACCCCTTCCGTCCGAGGATGAGGCGCACCAGATCAATCATTTCTGGTTCATCCTCGATACAGACGACACGCTTCTCTTCGGTCGCCATGCAAGCTCCCTTCAGCGTTATGCAAATGCCCCGCTAGTGTATCACAACCAATATTCCACGCAACGCAACTTAATTCCTACCACTATGCGAAATCTTCGGCCTAAAATCTTGATCGATTGCCAACAAAAAACCTCCGGGAGTGTAACCCGGAGGTTTCTCCAACGTCATGATCAGCTCATGAAGTGATCTCTGCTGAAACAAACGGTTCTCCAGCCTCTTTCAATTCTGAACGGATCGAAGCAAGACGATAGATTTCATTAATGTCCCGGTTTGTAATCAAGCCCAAAAACGAGCCACCTGCGGTTACCGGCAGCGCATCGATTTTCGATTGTGTTAATCGCTGCTGCACATCCAGCAAGTCATCATTTGGTGAGACCGGTTCTACATCGGAGAGCATCACTTCTGAAACCTGCTTGTCTGGTCCGTATCGATTGAGCGCTTCGATCAATCTCGCATGGGTAACAAGGCCCACCAGCTGCACCCCATCGCAGACTGGAAAGTCAGCCTGGAAAGAGTTCAGCGTCATATCAACTGCATCTCGGAGCGTAGCGGTTGGAGATATTGACTTCGCACCCCGCGAATAGGCCTGCTCGACTTTGAGATCCCCCAGCACCGATCGAGTTAGAACAAGCTGTCGTTCTGCACCCGCACCGGTGTAGATGAAAATGGCGATAAGCACCCAGAAGAAATCGCCGCGCAGGAACCCTGCTGCGCCCATCAGGAAAGCCAGAAGCTGACCGACGCTTACTGCGATGACGGTTGCGCGGGGGTAGGATAACCGCATTGCAAGCAACGCGCGTAGGATCCGCCCTCCATCCATTGGAAACGCGGGGATCAAGTTGAAAACACCCAGCAGCAAGTTGGACGCAAACGTGTATACGAACAGCGTTGCTACGCTGACCCCATCAAGATTCAACAATAGTGATGGGAGTTGGTTTAACGAGATGTTGAACTGTGCGATCCACGCCACCAACCCCAGGATGATCGCCAAGCCAAAATTGACCGCCGGTCCTGCAATGGCGATCAGGAATTCCTGGATAGGTTTTTCAGGGATATGCGCCAGCTGTGCGACCCCACCGATTGGCAGCAGCACAATTTGCTTCACCTCCACACCGAATTGCTGCGCGGTGAAACTGTGCCCAAGCTCGTGCAGGATAACCACGACAAACAAAAGTAATGTGGCTACGATGCCAAATATCGCTCCCGGCCAACCGCCTCTAGCGAGAACTCCAAACTGCAGCGCCGCCCAGATGAGTATCAAAGGGAATGTAAGGTGCATGCGGACTGCGATCCCGCGCACACTAAAAAGCTTAATGGACTGACCCATTCTATTGCTCCTACGTTCTTTCGGATTGTGCTTTCGGATTGTGATGGAGTATATCAAACCGATATTAAAGGAATGGTTAGATATTTATTAGCAAAAAGTTTACGACAAGTGATTCGCTTTTCGGAAGTTAAGGCCAGGGTTCGTAAAAATCCAATGGATAAACCGTGCTTTCAGGATCGAGATAGCCGGCTGCAAACATCTCTGTGGCCAGCTCGACACCGACGTATCGGAGATGCCATGGCTCGTAAATAAAATCTGTCTCCATCGCCTTCCACCGGTTCGAGTACGGCCAATCTTGATACCTTTTGAAAGGGTAGCTGACCACGAATCCAAAGTTGTGTGCGTTAGCCTGCACCCACCGAAACAGGCGCCGGTTTCTTTCATCCATGGATTGGACCGGAAGGCCGGGCCAGGCGATATCAAATGCCGTACCAAGCTGGTGTTCGCTGTGCCCTGGTGAGGCGATAAATTCATCCACTCTTTCAGGCCAGTTGCGTTTTTCACGCGCGTATACCTGTGCCTGGTACCGATAATCCCTGTATCCTGAGAAGATAGCGGCTTTCAAACCATCTCGCTCCGCCGCCATCAGCATATCATCTAAGGCCTGGCGGGCCACCGCGCTCTCGCCGGGTGCGTACCACTCAGGCAGTCCATATTGGGAATCGACACGCACGTTCAACGGCGGCCCAAGTATTAAATTCATCACGAAGTAAAGGCTGATCAAGATCTGCACGGCGACTGCTTCCCGGGTTCTACGTAGGCTGAATTATGTATTAAAAGGTGTGTATTTTTCCAAATCCGGCTGTAAGGTGGATGTAAATTCACATTCAAGCCCTACATGCTAGGATGATAACGCAGTGCGATAGAAGCGCAATTCTTTGTGTTGATTTATGACGAGAAAGGATCAACATGACATCGACGATACAACCGAACGGATATAAAACCGTTGACGAAGCGCTGACGCGCGGCATTCAGGCGGTGGAAGACGGTCAGATCAGCAAGGGTGAAGCCGCGCTCACCTGGGTTGTGCAAAAGGATCCCGCCAACGCTGTGGCGTGGTTCTGGCTGGCCGTCTGCGCACCCGACGATCATGCCAAGTCAGAATGCTACCGCAGAGCATCAGAAGCACAAGGTTTCTAAAGCGATTTCCCTTATGCTTCCACAAATGGGCACAAAACCTCTGCTGCACGCGGAACCGCAAACAACGATTCTCGTCATTGACGACGAGCAATCGTTCTGCGAGGTCGTAGCCGAAATATTGATCAATGATGGCTACGATGTCCACAAGGCCTTCAGTGCCACACAAGCCGAGCAGATCCTGGAAAACGTGGACCCAGAACTTATTATCCTCGATATTATGATGCCTGACACAGATGGACTTACGCTCGTCCGACGCCTGCGCAGCTCCCTACGCTTTGAGTCAACGCCGATCATCGTATCCAGTGCAAAGTACCTTCAGGAGGACAAGACGGCTGCGATTGAATCGGGTGCAAACGCGTTCTTGTCCAAACCATTTTCATCTAAAGATCTCAGAGCTGCGATCCATTCCGTTCTATAAACTCGACCTCCAATAATCTAACAGGGATGTTTAAGCCCCCGAGAGGGGCTTAGCTGCTTATAACCTGTCGGATCCCCAGTGGGCAGAAAGAATCTTTATTTCGCAGACGGTACCTTGTACTTAATAAGAAACCGCTCAGAACACTGAGCGGCTTTGCGTGTGACCCCGGAAGGACTCGAACCTTCAACCAATTGATTAAGAGTCAACTGCTCTGCCAAATTGAGCTACGGGGCCGTGCGGACCGAATTATACCAAGGCCCAAATGGGCGTCAATGTGACCCCCTGATAGCTTCCTTCGGTTTATCCAATTTCACATTCCTTGCTACAATTCGATACGTGGAACCCTACACAACACCTACACGCATACCACGCCTGCCCGATGATGCGATCTGGATCAACCTCCCCGATCCAGACAAGCTTCCAGCTATTAAGAATCGCGTCTTGCTTTTCGACATCTGGGATTACACCTGCATCAACTGTTTGCGCACTCTGCCCTACCTGCGGGAGTGGTATGCCCGCTACCAGCAGCTTGACTTCACCTTGATCGGCGTTCACACACCTGAATTTCCCTTTGCTCAAAATCCAGCCAACGTTCGACGCGCGGCTCAGAGCCTTGGTATCCGCTGGCCAGTCGTACTCGACAACGACCAATCGATCTGGACCGCTTTTACGAACCGGTATTGGCCCACAAAGTACCTTGTCGATCACCGGGGTTATCTTCGCTACCGACATCCCGGCGAAGGACAATATGCGGCATTTGAGTCAGCACTCCAGGCATTGCTGCAAGCACGCGACGAATCGGTCGATCTTCCTGAAATCATGCCATCAGTTCGTGAGGAGGATAAACCCGGAGCATTCTGTCTGCCGACAACACCCGAACTGCAGGCTGATTCTTTGGGCAACCCCTCGGAAGGCAATCTGCCAGGCATACGACATGACTACATCCTTCCGGATTCCTATGAGCAGGGCAAGTTCTATTTGCAGGGCGAGTGGGAAGCTATCCCTCAAGGTCATCGATTGCTAAGCGAGACGGGACGCATCGTGCTCAACTATGAAGCCGCAAACTGTAACGCAGTCTTTGGTCCAAACCTCGATACGGGCTCATCGGGATCTGCAGAAGGCAATATACCTGTCGAGATCCAGATGGATGGAAAATCCCTTCCCCCTCAGAATTATGGGCAGGATGTGCTTCAAAATGAGGGATATGCCGTCTTGCGGGTAGATGTTCCGAGAATGTACTCTCTAATCGTGCATCAGTCTGTTGAACAACATCAGCTCGCTCTCGATCTATCCAGTCCGGGTTTAAACTTTTACGCATTCTCATTTGAATCTTGTGCTTCCGGCCAAAAAAGCACACAATCTAAAGCGGAGGTCTAATACTATGCTGCGAGCAATTCTTCTTTACCTATCGAACGCAAAATGGGCGCGCAGGATTGTCATGAACTGGGGTGTTGCCAGTCGTATGGCTAGCCGCTTCATTGCCGGTGATAATTTTGAGGCTGCACTCGAAGCTGTTCGAAAACTTAACTCGAAAGGACTTTACGCCACGCTTGACCATCTTGGGGAGAATGTGACAAACGCCGAAGAGGCTCTCCAAGCAACCGATGCATACATTGAGGTCCTTGAAAAACTCAATCAAGCTGGCGTCAAATCCAATTGCTCCCTGAAACTCACCCAGCTCGGGCTGGCGCTGGACTACGATCTTTGTCTAAGCAATATGCGCTGTATCGCTCGTCGTGCTGCGGAATTTGGCACTCTCGTACGAATCGACATGGAGGATTCCGATACCGTCGATCGCACGTTGAAGATTTATAACACTCTCAGACAGGAAGGCTTAACCAATATTGGTGTCGTCATCCAATCCTATCTTTATCGCAGTGAGGAGGACGTCGAGGCACTATTAGAACACAGCACACACATCCGATTGTGCAAAGGGGCATATAACGAACCGCCAGAAGTGGCTTACCCTCACAAATCGGACGTGGATGAAAATTTTGATCGTATAACCGCTATGCTGATCGATGGTTCAAAAAAACATGGGGCAGAATCATCGTCACCTGATGGGAAAAAGCCTCCAATTCCTGCAATAGGTACACACGACCCCGATCGGATCGAATTTGCACGCAAGCATGC
>JASFLN010000084.1:0-6646 GCA_050118075.1 Anaerolineales bacterium | reverse complement strand
TAGGCTTTTGAAGCGTCCTGTGAGGCGGCACACGCACTCAGCACGACTCCCAGCAACAACCAGACCAACCAACTCGCGTAAGAAATCTTTTTCGTATACATGTCTTGCCTCCTTTTGATGTGAAGCAGTTTCCTGCCCACATCCTTTGCGAAAAGCATGTACACTACAAGAACCAGAATCGTTACACTCGCTGCAACATGGTATTTCGGTGCCCTTCAGATGGAATCTTTCTCAGAGTTACTTTCTACATTTGCTGAGCGAACTGGGATTTCAGATGCCGAGCTCGCGCGTCGCACAGGCGTGAGTAGGCAGACGATCTTCCGATGGAAGGAAGGCCGGTCCAGGGGACCTCGACACAGGGATATAGTTCTGCAGCTGGCCAATGCTCTGCAGGTCTCTGAGCCTGAGCGCGATGCACTCCTTCTGGCTGCTGGCTTCCCGCCCGTTGGAAATCAGGTGGAGCTTGACCTTGGCGCGCATTCAGTCGGCTCAAGTTCACCATTCTGGAAGCGCCCTGCGACCATGCTCGTCGCAGCAATGCTGCTTGTACTGCTCATTGGTGGATCCGTATTGATCCTGGTTGAGAGCAGCCTGGTGTCAAATCTCTTTGCACCCTCACCCCGGCGCGCGGCGGAAGGAGAAACTCTCATCCTTGTATCGGAGTTCTCCAATTATGCGAATGAGCAAATCGGCTTCAACGTGGCAGGTCGATTAACAGAAGCGATTCGAGATGAACTGGATGACAGCATCTCAGCAGATCTCAGGGTCGAGAAACTGGGTGAAGTGATCACAACGGAAAGCCTGGCCCAGGACCTTGGCGCTGAATATGGAGCCACGCTCGTTATCTGGGGTGAATATGACAGTGGACGTGTCATCGTACACTCGACCGTGCCGTATCTTGACCTGCAAACATCTGCCCGTGGTCGAGAATGGTTCATCTCCTCCACAGAGGAGCTGACCACGGTCATCAACTCCAAGCTCACTCAGGAAATCCGCTGGGAAGTGCTTCACATTCTCGGACAAACATACTATCTCGCCGGTGAGAGCGAGACTGCGGAGGGTCTCTTCAAGAGAGCTGTCCAGGTACAAACTGAGGATGAAACTAACCGCGGCCTGGCATATTTCTTCCTGGGTTTGATCGAAAGCCAACGCGATGCGCCTGATCTCGACAGCGTCATCGCGTACTACAGTGAAGCCGTCACCTTGCGACCTAAGCTTGTTTCAGCCTTGAATAATCGAGCGATTGCCTATCTTGAACGCAACGCCCCTGGCGATCTTGTGCGCGCCAGGGATGACTTCAAACTCGCAGTGGAATTAGCCCCCTCGCTTTATGCTGCAACCCACAATCTCGCCGTCACGCTTTTTAACATGGATCCGGGATCTCCTGAGGAGTCGATCGAATTGCTAGAGCAAGCGGCACAGTTAGATCCAGAATCCCCCGCGTCACCACACGCAATTTGCTGGTATCACACTTATGATGGCCACCCGGAAGAAGCCCTGCCCTATTGTGAACAGGCTGTTTCACTCGATCCTTCAGGCGTATATCTTGAGAGCCTGGCTGTGACACATGCAAAGCTTGGAGAGTATGAAAAGGCGATCACCGAACTGGAGGCTTATCTCGAATATCTCAGATCGAACAGTCAGAAGGAATTTGAGGATGAATCATCTCTGGTAAATTCCTGGATCGACAAGCTGAGAGCGCATGTCGATCCATTCGATCGTGAGACGATCCTCGCTATCCTGCGCTGATGCCCGGCGCATATCGATAGAAGTTCCCCAACTTAATGGTTAAAACATAAAGGGGCGGGCTTACCCCGCCCCTTTGCAATCAAGTCAAATACAATCTTGGGCTGCTATTCCTTCTCGTACGGAACACCATCCGCAGCCGGCATCTGTCCACGACCAACGACACCCGCAAGCACGATCATCGTTGCGACATAGGGTGCCATGAGCAGGAATTCGGAGGGGATGCGCACGCCCAGGATAGCCAATTTGCCAGCCAGCGAATCTGCAAAACCAAAGAGCAAGCCCGCTCCGAATGAGCCGAATGGAGTCCAATTGCCAAAGATCATCGCCGCTAGAGCGATAAATCCACGTCCAGCAGTCATGAACTCGTCGAACCGACCAACTGATCCTAGCGTGAAGAACCCACCTGCAAAACCCGCCATCGCACCACCAAGCAGAACAGCCATATAGCGGGTCTTGAAGACGTCAATGCCCAGCGTATCCGCCGCCTTGGGGTGTTCGCCTACAGAGCGCAGTCTCAAACCCCAGCGCGTGTAGAAGAGGCCCACATGCAGCATGATCAGGAAGATAAACATGGCGTAGATGAACAGGTTATTATCGAACAAGATCGGCCCCAGGATTGGGATTCTCGAAAGCAAAGGGATCTCGATCGGTGCAAAAACCCCGGAATCATTGAGAGCCTGGTTCGGCTGCAGAAATTTTGAGGAAAGAAATGCCGTGATCCCACCGGCGAAGATATTGATCACCGTGCCGGAGATGATCTGATCCGTCTTGTATTTGATCGAGAGAACGGCGTGAACCAATCCAAGAAGGGTCCCAGTCAGCACCGCAGCTAACAATCCTACCCAAAGGCTGCCGGAGACGCTTCCAACCAGCACGCCGATCATTGCAGCGGCCAACATCATACCTTCAATGGCGATGTTGACCACGCCGGCACGCTCACAAAGCACGCCGGATAGGGCCCCTAACGTCAACGGAACCGCTTTGCTCAGGGTGGTATTGAGCAGCCCTGCCAGGTTCATCGACTTGTCGGCAGCAGCCCAAACAAGAAAACCGAAAATAAAAAAACCCGCCACCAAAGCCAGGATGGTGTTTGTACGCTTGCCAAAACCGCGCATAAGCTGCACGCCGCCCAGAAACGCACTGGCGAAGGCCAGGATGTTCAATGTCGCCATGGACGGCAGGATCAAATCCGCAAGATTGGAGTCAAAACCGCCCGGTACAAGCTTGAATGTCGTCTCAACCCCGGGCTCAACACCACGGCTGAAGAAGAACCAGATCGCGGCGCCAAGCAGCAGAAAAACCACACCCATCACGCGTTGACGAGTGGGAGAAGTGAACTCAACTTCTTTACGTTCAATGACCGTAGATGCCATGTTCATCCACCTCCCCAGCCGCGTATCGTGATCGCCTCTTCGACACCTTCCGCACCACGGATGCGGAAAATTGTGCGGATAATTGCCGGTGCGGCGATAAACACCAAGATGAAAGCCTGGATAACCGTGATGATGTCAATCGGGATCTGCGCCACGACCTGCATTCTCAAAGCACCGGTGCGCAGGAAGCCAAACAGCAGTGAGGCCAGGACGACGCCTATAGGGTGGCTCTTGCCAAGCAGGGCCAATGCGATGCTGTCAAAACCATATCCGGACGAGAAGGCCATCGCCAGGAAGTAGTTGAGCCCAAGCACTTCGTTGGTCCCGGCCAGGCCCGCCAGTGCACCGGAGAGTGACATAGCCACGACGGTTGTCCCCACAATGCTCATACCGGCGTAGCGGGCAGCATGTGGGTTCGACCCAACGGAGCGCAGATCAAAACCCCAACGGGTGCGGAATAGCAGCCACCAGACGAGCCATGCTACGGCCAGGGCGATGAAAAAGCCCAGGTGGAAACGGATCGGGTCGGCAAAAAATTGCGGCAATTTTGCACTATCTTGGATTGTCGGGCTGACCGGGTTGAAAGAATTCGGCCGCTGCATAGGACCGTTGAGAAGCCAGTCGCTAAGGCGGAATGCGATGTAGTTCATCATGATCGTGTTGATGACCTCATGTCCACCTGTGCGCGCCTTAAGCCATCCGGGGATAAACCCCCACAACGCGCCGCCCAGCGCCCCGGCGAGCAACGCAAGCGGGATGTGGATGATTGCAGGGAGACCTGTGATAGCATAACCCACAAATACGGAGAAGATCGCGCCCATGAACAGCTGACCCTCGGCGCCGATGTTGAATAACCCCGACCGGAAGCCTAATGCAACCGCCAGGCTGCCGAAGATAAAAGGCGTGCTTGCAGTCAGGCTCTCAAGGAAGGGGTTGAACGCCCGGCGTATTTCAGCCCCGTCACCACCCCTGATAGCGGAGGCCATTTCAGCCGGGTTGCCCAGCGATCCACTGAACAATGCCGTGTAGGCGACGCGAATCTCGAAGATCGCAGTTTTAAGCGCTTCCCATGGCGATTGCGCCCATGCTGTCCACACTGCCTCGGAGGTCAGTGCGATGAGGACGCCGCCCAGAATCAATCCGCTTATAATCGCCAGGAGTGGGATGGAGATCGAATTCCACGCCCGGCTCCAAAAGGTATCGCCCTCTGGCGCGGCGGTCAGCTCCTCCAGCAGGACCTCGCCTGCGTCCTTCTTCTGTTCCTGTTCTTTTTTGCTCAATGGGGAACCCTCGCTATGATGACCTATCTTGACTGGCTTTTGCTTTTGACCCTTTGGCAGAGGCGCCGTCGATCTCATCAGGTGAAACGCCTGCCATCAAGAGCCCAATTTTCTCTTTGGTTGTTTCCTCACGCGGCACGATAGCGACGATCTTGCCTCGGTACATCACTGCGATGTGATCTGCCAGCTCCATGATCTCGTCCAATTCGGGCGAAACCAGCAAAACTCCGGTCCCCTCATCTCGCTTTTCTACAATGCGCTTGTGGATGTACTCGATGGAACCGACATCCAGACCCCGGGTGGGTTGGGAGGCAACAAGCAGTTTTATCGGGCGCGAGAATTCACGCGCCACGATAACTTTCTGTTGGTTTCCTCCCGAGAGCGAGCTGGCGGGTGTCATCGCACTGGGTGTACGTATGTCGAATTCCTTAATGCGTTTCCGCGCCACTTCTAAGATCGTGTCTTCCTGGAGCACAACGCCATGCGTATAGGGTTCCTTGTAATATGTATTGAGGATTAAGTTGTCCGCAACCGGGAAAGCTAAAATAAGACCATCTCGTTGACGGTCCTCGGGCACGTGTGCGGTGCCCAACTCCGTAACCCTGCGCGGCTCCGCGTTCGCGATGTCTTCACCCAGGAACTGGATCTTGCCCTCCACGACCTCACGAAGACCGGTGATCGCCTCGACCAGCTCGGTTTGGCCGTTGCCCTGAACTCCAGCTACGCCGAGAATTTCACCTTCCCGTACCTCAAAGTTGATCCTATCGACTGCGACCTGATTGCGATCATTCGCAACGATAAGATCTTTGACTTCCAGGACTACGCCTTCAGGTTTGGCGGGTTCTTTCTCAACACCTAACTGAACCGCACGTCCAACCATCATTTCCGCAAGCTTGTTCTTATCAGCCTCTTTGGGAGTTGTTGAGCCGACGATCTTGCCCCCCCGCAACACGGTAATTCGGTCGGCGACATCTAGCACCTCGCGCAGCTTATGCGTGATGAAAATGATCGATTTTCCTTGTTCGGTCAGGGAGCGCATAATCTTGAAAAGTTCGTCTGCTTCCTGAGGCGTGAGCACCGCAGTGGGTTCGTCGAGGATGAGGATATCGGCTTCTCGGTAGAGCAGCTTGATGATCTCTACCCGCTGTTGGACACCTACCGGTATGTCTTCCACCTGCACATCCGGTTCAACCTCCAAATGATACTGCTCGGAGATTTCGCGGATGCGTTGTGCCGCTTCTTCTCGATCGAGGAATTCGCCATACTTGAGCGACTCCTGACCGAGCATCACGTTTTCCGTGACCGTGAAAACGGGAATCAGCATGAAATGTTGATGAACCATTCCGATGCCAACATCGATCGCGTCGCCAGGGTCTCGGATATCGACCTTTTCACCACGGACGATGATTTCACCCTCGTCTGGTTCGTATAGACCATAGAGGATGTTCATCAGAGTCGTCTTCCCGGCACCGTTCTCGCCGAGTAGCGCGTGGATCTCCCCCTCCTGTAAATCTAAATCGATATGGTCGTTGGCAAGTACTCCGGGAAAACGTTTGGTTACACCGCACAGTTCGAGGACAGGTTCCATGGTCACCTTGATGTATTCGTTTTCAGAGCCCGAGGTTGAGCCTTCCAGATTGAGTGGATTGTACCATGTGGAGTCATACAAACCAATCTAACAAAGATCACCTATTCATTTAAGAGTTACAGGGCTGGGAACAACCCCAGCCCTGTAATGTTTTCTAACTCAGCTTGCAGCCCGCAGATTACGGCACTGCGGAAAGCTCGCCTGCGACAAGCTGTGCGCTAACTTCGTCAAGCTCAGCTTTCAGTTCGTCGGATACCATGCTGTCCAAATCGTGGAATGGGGCGAGACCCACACCGTCGTTTTCAAGCGTACCGACGACCACGCCACCCTCAAACGTACCGTTGATGACGTCTTCGATCACAAGCATCGTTGTGGAATCCATGTTCTTCAACACGGAGGTGAGAGTGATCGCGCCGTACTGTGGGTTCGTGAGATACCAGTCAGCGTCCACGCCGACGATATACACGCCGCCGCGCTCTTCAGCAGCTGCGGCTGTACCAAGGCCAACCGGACCAGCGACGGGCATGATAATGTCCGCGCCCTCGTCCATGAGCGATTCGCCCAGATTGCGGCCATCTTCAAGGCTCTCGAAGTTACCGGTGAAGAGACCGGTTCCTTCTTCCGGATCCCAACCGAGAACTTCAACCTCGGTGCCC
>JASFLN010000083.1:0-6790 GCA_050118075.1 Anaerolineales bacterium | reverse complement strand
TCACGACGATCCTCCCGATTGTCCCAGCGACCCTCAAGTCGATCCGCAATTCCTCGCATTCGCTCGAACCAATCAGGTTGTTCTTCAACAAAGAATGTCAGCCGTTCAAACCAATCATCCGGCAGGTCGAATTTTTCGTGCAGTGACTCGCGCAGATCTGCAACACACTCCAGGAACGCATCTTGATCACCAGCGGAGATCTCAATACATTCACTGAGTGAGCCATCTGGCGCTTGTGCATGTACTGAAGAAGGAAACGTGCCGGTGAAAATGGCCGTCAAAACAGCTGCTATCAGAATGCGAAAGTAGCTATGCATGCTTATTGCCTCCTATATCTATTTTCGCTTAGCATGTTAGGTCACAGCTGTTAAAAGTGCTCCGGCCCTTTGTAAATTTTCTGTAAAACGGCGTTCGCAAACACAAGTTGGCTCGCGTTGCATCCGCGAGAGATCAATTCCACCACCTGGTAACAGCTCGGTTAACATTACGTGAACTTTGTTTGCTAATCTCACATTCGAGGTAGGATTGTGAGAACCTATGAATGACCGACGGACATTTCGTTTTGCAATAAGTGCGCTTTGGTTAGCTACGTTAGCCTGCAACTTCCCCATGCGCTTAGCCCGCTCGGTTCCAGAATTCACCGCTGAGCATCTGCGCAAAACGGTCGAGGCGATGCCTACTCCCGTGCTTGATGAAAATCCAAGCGTGGTTGTGGATGGAACCCCTGTAACGGCGGAACCATTCACTCCCCCAACGGTCGAAGCAGCATCCGAAGACCTCCAAATTGAATATGTAACCCGCCCCGGTGATACCTTGGGCGCGTTGACTGCACGCTTTGGTTTCAGTCCAGGGGAACTGCAGCCCGATCCCCCGATGCCTTTAGATGCATATCTCCCGATCGGACAGCGAGTTTCTCTTCCAAACCGACTTGAAGATCTCTCGCCTGCACAACTGCTCTTGCCTGATGCCGAAGTGGTTTATTCACCCACGGCCAGTGACTTCGATGTGGAGAGTTACATCCGCATGGCGGGTGGTTACTTGAACTCTCACTCCGAACTGGTCGAGAACAACAAGAGCCTGTCAGGTGCAGAGATCGTCCAGAAGGTAGCCAGCGATCTTTCAGTTAACCCACGTTTGCTCCTGGCGATCATCGACCTGCGCAGCGGATGGCTCTTTGATCACCCGCCTGGCGCGGTGAATGAGCGCTACCCGATTGGATTCCGCATTCCCGGTCGGGAAGGGCTTTACGAGGAGCTCCGTATCGCTGCCACACAGCTCAACGTCGCTTATTACGGTTGGCGAACAGGTGACTTCATAAGCATCGAATTTGAGGACGGCCCCACTTTGCGGCTTTACCCCACGCTGAACGCTGGCTCTGTCGCGCTCATGCACCTCTTCACCTATTTCTCAGGCTGGGAGGGTTGGGTTGAGGCGCTGTACGGTCCGCAGAGTCTTTCATTTCGATACCACAACCTGTTCGGTGACGCCTGGAGTCGTGAGCAGTCGATCGGTTTTCTGCTGCCAGACGATCTGGCCCAACCGGAAATGGTACTGCCATTCTTGCCGGATACTGACTGGAGCTTAACCGCCGGGCCGCATAACGCGTGGAACGCCGGCACACCGCTCGGTGCGTTGGACTTCGCCCCCGTACTCGCCGAGGAACGCTGTGCAGTTTCCAGTGCCTGGGTCACTGCCTCGGCGCCCGGCCAAGTCGTACGAGCGCGCCATAACGTCGTGGCGCTCGATCTAGATGGTGACGGTTATGAGGGAACGGGATGGGTGCTGATCTACTATCACATCTCCGAGAAAGGTATGGTTGGAGAAGGTGTGTGGCTCGAGCGAGATCAAAGCATTGGCCATCCCTCGTGTGAGGGAGGACGATCGACGGGCACGCATGTCCATGTAGCCCGCAAATATAACGGTGAGTGGCTGCCCGCCGATGGGCCGGTGCCGTTTGTGATGAGCGGCTGGCAGGTGCAGGCTGGCGAACGGATATACGCAGGAAGCCTTGTGAAGGGTGAACAGGTTGTGACTGCCGATCCCAGCGGTCGGGCAAGATCGGCAATCCAAAGATAGTTAAAACAAGATTCGCTTTTCCATAAGCGAACTAATCCTTAAAGCGGATCATGGTCAATCCTAATGTCACCTCTTTTCTGAAGCAAGAACCTACTTTCGAAAGATTGAATTAAATTCCAATCGATTTTCTAAAGAAAATGATTTTGATGAGCGAATGCGTAGAATTCAGGTGGGCATCGAATCCCATATATTTCTTAGCTTTCGAATATACAATTTGTCCTTTCGGGTCAGGTGTCTAATAATCCTTATCAGACTTATCAACTTTACGCCGAGGTTACTGCTTGTGCGTGTTTGAGTGTGCGCAGCATTCTGCAAGCTCGAAATGTCAATGAATATGGATACCAACGCCATCCTTCCGGCTTTGAAACCTCATGATTGGAAGGGACGTGATTCGGTTCTCTGCCGGCCACTTCTGGCCGGAGAAGATCAGGATCGCATGCCGCTTGTAGCCTTTGGATACGATCGCCCTCACACGTTCGAATTTCTTTCCGTCAATCAGGTGCCCGGTGGAAACTCACCCGAAAAGCTTGCTCTGCTTGAATCCGCAGCTATCCGCAACCTGCAAGCCAGAACTGCACAGTGGAATCTCGAGACATTTAATCTGGAAGGGGTATCACTTTCCATAGCAATATGCGGCGACGATTTTCTAGCCGCAGAACGTATACTCGACGATAAGTTCGTGCGCGAAGCTCACCGACTTTTATCCGCAGAAATGCTGGCAGTGGGAATTCCACGCCGCGGAATGATACTCGCCACAGACATCAAACAGACACAAGAATCTGTGGCGCGCTTTGCAGCAGCTATTTCTGCCCAATACCACCGGGCAGATTCCGCGCCAATCTCTCCGCTTGTCTTTGCAGTAAAAGATGGAAGAGTTGTGGGCTACGGTAAAGGCCAGGAAGATGCGGGCGCGGATGCCGCTCAGCCCGCTCCAAAACAAGATGCGGATATCTTCATCGGTGAACAGGTCTTGGTCGTAAAAGAGCCTGATTCGGAACGCACTCTTCTGGAGCTTATTGCCGGCGGGGAGGACCTGGAGCGGCTTGCTCGATCACTTCAAGACGCGCTGATTCAGATTGTGCAGCATTATCGTGAGGATGAGAGCTTCAGCGGCCGGATTCACGTTCGCTTTGTGCCAGATATCACCCCAGAAGCCCAACTACGCGAGGCGCTACCTTCTTTGGAAAATCATCTCAACGGGGTGATGCACGAGGCGAAATTTCAAACAGCGCTTGGCGAACCCATCCAAATTCGACTTTTCTATGGCATGAGTGATCAGTAAATAAAGACGCACCAGGCTCAACCCCGATCCGGGCTGCTGGGTCGGGCGATCATTCCTGTCCTTAAGGTAAAACCAACGGCAACCTGACCGTAAAAGTCGAGCCTTCGCCGAGCGTGCTCTCCAACTCGATATCTCCCCCCATCATTTGCGCCAGATTACGGGCGATCGCCAGGCCAAGACCGGTACTTTTCACCGCCGATTTAATGCCGCTCTTATCCAGCGAGCGAAAAGCCTCGAACACCAACTCCTGTTGATCCTCCGGGATCCCCGGTCCGGTGTCCCTGACCAGCAGATGCCAGCATTTGTCATCGATGGGCTCAATCCGTACCCATACTCTGCCTTCATCTGTAAATTTAAATGCATTCCCAGTCAGGTTGACCGCGATCTGTGTGATACGCTCAGCATCCCCCTTAAGAACGCGCGGCATGTCATCGTCGATCTCAACGGACCATTCAATCTGCTTGCTTTCCGCCAAGGGTTGGCAGGTACTCTCGATAACGTCCACGATCTGCCCGAGTTCGTACGGCTTTTCGTTGATTTCGAATTCGCCCGCTTCGATCTTCGACAGATCGAGCAAATCGTTGATGATACGCTTCAGGTGTCGGGCACTGGTGGCGATGTGCTGTTGAGCGCTGCGCAGTTCTTCGCTGATCGGACCATATGCCCCCCGCAGGGTGAGATCAGAGAAGACGATGATCGCGCTCAATGGAGTGCGCAGTTCGTGGCTGGTACGGGCTGTAAACTGCGACTTTCGGTCGCTGGCTTGCTGCACTTCTTCATTCAGCCGTAATAGGTCAAAAGTGGCATCGTCAAGCGAACGACGTAGGTCCCTCGTAGTTAGGTTGTTGATAAACACAGAGAAAACAAAAGTGATGCCGATCACCAACAGCTCGAGACCCAGGCTGACCAATCTCGGCATCTGAAGCACGAATTGATGATCCAACGTGATCAAGCGGACGGTTATGTAGATTATCGCAGAAAGGATTCCCAATATGTATCCATAGGCAGGCTTCAGCATCATCCCGCCAACAACATTCAACAAGAGTAGAGCAGGGACAACTACTGGCATCAATCCTTCCAAGATGAGGGAATTTACCATGATAAGGAATGGCCAATATAGAAGAAATAACAGTGCGCCCAGAGTTAGTTTTCCCCGCGCTACGAACCATCGTGAGGCCAGCGCAACCGGGATCGATCCGATGCTTACAACGTAGACGATATACGCGGCTGTCGACCCAACAGGAAGGAAAGTAACCGTAACGTAGACCGCAAATGGAATTAAGGCCCAAAAACTTCCATTAATGATCGCAAGAATAAGCCGCTTACGTCGGCTGATTTCCAGTCGCTCATATGGAGATCTGGGATCAAATGGGTCCACTGACTCTTTCATTCCAACTTTCCTGGTCGGATTAAGCAACAACTTTCCTGAAATCTGTCTTAGTGAATAGGGGTCCTAGCTCGGAAGATATTCACCGCAGGGACCATGTCAAGCTCAACCCCGCATTCAGACCACCAGCGATATACATCCTCCTTCCAGAAGAATCCATATGAGTCGCGGCTACTGCGAATTACAAGATCGATATATGGATTGGCATATGGTTTGCCCGCTTGAGAGCCAAAGATCAACCCGCCGGGTTTCACAACTCTTACAGCCTCCGCGATAGCTTTACCTGGATCGGAAGTCCAGTGCAGCATAAACGACCAGAACGCAGCATCAAACGTGTTGTCTTCATAGGGTAACGAAATTGCGTTTGCCAGTTCAAATTTAGGTTGATTCTCTGGGATCAAAGGGGGATGATCTGGCTGAAGTTTATCGATGAGGTTCTTGAATTGTTTCTCTGCCAATTCAATCATACTTGGGACGGTGTCAACAGCGGCGATTCTAATTCTCCCATTCGCAAGTAACCATAGCTCTGCGGTCTCGACCCCCGCTCCGCATCCGATATCAAGAAGACTTTTGTCTTGAAGCCAGATACGTTCGGAAGGAAGCAGGTATTCATAACTTAATCTACGAAAGGCTGAGTACACTTCCCCACCAAGCAGATCATTAAGGGTATATACAACCTTCTTCTCGTTCCGTTCAAAGACATCCTTGACGCCAACCTTCTCCTTAAGCAGGCGCTCAAGAACGCTGTCCCCCATCGCCTCAGCCAGCGCGCTTAATTGCCGGATACCTGGATTCGACGCATCAAGGATTTCAGCAAGGTCGGGCAGTGGCACGGCTTGGTTGCGAACGTATTTTTCGCTCATTGATGAGATGAGATTTTTATTGTCTAGTGCGAGGATTCGTAGAATCTCCTCCGCGTAGGCAGCATCCTCAAACTTAAAATGACTGAGTATTTCGCCGTATGTGCGCGGCTCATTCAAGTATTCAAACAACCCGATGTTGTTCAAAGCCTTCACGACGAAATAGCGGAAAAATTGATCGGTCTGGTGTCCGCCCCTGCTGAAACCTCCAAATTGGCTAAAAAGTCCCCAAATTACCTTGAGCTTTCGCATGGAACACCTCTGTCTAAGACGAAGGCACCATTCCTCATGCTATGTTCTCATTAAATGCCCTATCTCGGCAAATTTTTATGTTGTGTTCATATTGTGCTATAAGCCAAAGGCAGCTCTACGATCGACCCAGTTTCCTGACTCACTCAAACAGATTAAGGCTCATTTTGAGGTTCAAAAAGTAAAAACCACCCTTTTTTAGGAAAGGGTGGTTGTGTGTACCCCAGCCGCGATTCGAACGCGGAACCTAGGCTTTAGGAGAGCCTCGCTCTGTCCATTTGAGCTACTGGGGCTCGGCGGAATTATAGCATGTGTATGGGGACCAGGGATTGAGCAATTCGTGATCAGGGATCAGTCACTCAGGCACCCTGGCGCCCAGGAACTTCGTTTTTCATAAATCAACCTTTACAAATCTTCGGGGCAAACGAGTGGACCGACATGTTTCTACTCGACCGCTAAACTCAACCCCTCCCCCTATGCGGCCAGGAACGTCTTGCACCCTGGTCGATACTCGACCCCGTTCCTTGATACAAATACCTGATTGCTCTTTTCCGTAGGGGAGATTCATGAATTTCCTCTTCAAAGCGGAGGTGTGTTCGCCTTCGGTGCCGGAGGAGGCCGGCAAACATAAGAATGTCGTGCCTGTTGGCACTATCCGCTGCGCAATCGGCAGCCATGGACTGGACTCCTAACCTCAACCCCTAGGGGCGAGGGGCTTTCCCTTTTACCCTGGCAGGCATCTCAGTGACCCGGTGACGGAGTGCCTGAGTGCCCCCGAATCCCAAACCTGGACAACCGCTTAATTAGATATTAACTTGACAATATCTGTGCAAAAGGCTAATATGTGCACATCTTGTTCAACTTACCAAGGAGAAGAACCATGAAATTCCGCAATGTACTCCCCCTGTTCGTGATTGCCGCACTCGCCATCGGCGC
>JASFLN010000082.1:0-6790 GCA_050118075.1 Anaerolineales bacterium | reverse complement strand
GGCCATCGAGGCACGCGCACGATCCTCGGACCCCGAGAAAATCATGTCCTCCGTGCGTTTACCTCGCAGCAAGCTGAAGGATTGCTCTCCCAGCACCCACCGGATGGCATCCGCGATGTTAGATTTCCCGGATCCGTTCGGCCCGATAATAGCCGTGATCGTGGGGGAAAACTCAAAATGGGTCTTGCTTGCAAACGTCTTGTAGCCCTGGAGTTCCAGGGCTTTCAAGCGTGCGTTCAACTCATCCAACTGAATTCATCCTCATCAACGACCCCATATTTCGTTGGGGTGTACATTCTTAAGTGCCGCAGTCGCCGCACGCTGTGCAGCTTCCTGTTTACTGTGCCCTTGCCCCCGAGCGGTAATCTTCTTCCCCACGCGCACCTCAACAATAAACTCGCGCGCGTGATCGGGACCAAATGCGTCGACGGTCTCATATTTTGGCGTTACACCGAGCTCGCCCTGAGCCCACATCTGGAGCACGCTGCGGGCGTCGATCAGTTTCTCGCTCTCAAGGATTTTCTTAGCCGCCATACTCAGACGCGGCTCCATAAACTCGATCACCTGATTAACACCGGAATCGATGTACATCGCACCGATAAGTGCTTCAAAAGTCGCGCACAGGATCGCTGGCCGCTGACGACCACCCATGGCGACCTCACCGCGACCGAGCAGCAGCGCTTCCCCCAATTCAATCGATTGTGCAAATTCAGCCAATTGCTCGGTTCGCACTAGTGCAGATCTCAGGCGTGTAAGCGCACCTTCATCCATCTCCGGATAGCGATGGTATAGCCATCCGGCGGTGACAAAATCGAGCGCCGCATCTCCAAGGAACTCGAGCCGTTCATTATCCTCCACAGCCTCAGGGTTTTCATTAAGGTAGGAGCGATGTGTGAGAGCCCGCCTAAGCAGGCTGGGGTCCTTAAATGAAAGGCCAAGCTGCCGGAGGAACTCTTCCGGTGTCACGATCTATTTTCTCCAAGAACTTGGGGGACGCCGAGAACCCAGTCAGCCTGAGGTCCCTGCGTGCCACTGGTTCTGCTATACCAAGTGTATGTATTTTAACTTTCGAAGGCTTTAAACGCCAATACTCCGTTATGACCTCCAAAACCAAATGCGTTGGTGATCGCTATATCGATCGGCATCTCCCGTGCCGACCCGGGAACATAATCCAGGTCGCAGTCGGGATCCGGATTGTCTAAATTGATCGTTGGAGGTGCAATATTGGTTTGGATGGCCTTCAGACAGAATATTGATTCGAGCGCGCCTGTTGCGCCCATCATGTGTCCGGTCATCGATTTGGTCGACGAGATGGCTGTAGAGTAGGCATACTCGCCAAGCGCGGACTTGAGTGCCCGAGTCTCTGCGATGTCATTTAACACCGTGCCGGTTCCATGAGCGTTGACATAATCGACCTGATCGGCGGAGATCCCACCATCTTGCAGTGCAAGCCGAATAGCCGCGGCGCCGCCCGTACCCGTCTCTGAGGGTGCCGTGACATGGTATGCATCGGAAGTGGAACCGTATCCCACCAATTCGCCAATGATCTCGGCTCCACGGCTTTGCGCATGCTCAAGGGATTCCAACACCAGAACCGCCGCACCTTCGCCCATGATGAAGCCATCTCGCTCCGCATCAAAAGGCGCTGGTCTGGTTTGATAAGCCTCATTCTGACGCGTAAGCGCGCCAAGGCGATCAAAACACGCAATACCGACATGCGTTACCGTCGCCTCAGAAGCACCTGCAAGGGCGGCATCAATCACACCCGCGCGGATGAAAAGCGCCGCTTGACCGATCGAATCCACTCCCGAGGCGCATGCCGAGGCGAGCGAAAAAGAGGGTCCTTGTGCACCGATATCAATCGCGAGCATGCCAGAGGCACCGTTCGGCATGAACATCGGTATCGTAAACGGACTCACCCGTCGGGGCCCTTTCTTTTCGATTGTCAAGATGCCTTCTTCCATAGAGCCCAGGCCACCGACAGCCGAGGAGACAACCACTCCCACGCGCAATGCGTTTGCTTCGGTCACCTCTAGCCCCGACTGCTGCATGGCTTCCTGCGCGGCTGCTGAAGCCAGCTGCTCAAAACGATCCCTCCGGCGAGCCTCACGTGCATCCATGTATCGCTCCGGATCAAACCCTTTAACCTCACAAGCAATCTGGACGATCAAGTCCGAAACGTCAAACAGCGTAACCGGCCCCGCCCCAGAAACCCCGCGCCTCAACGCATCCCAGGAACTCTCCACATCCAGTCCCAGAGGATTGAGCGTGCCCATGCCGGTGACTACCACTCTGTTGGTCATGAATCTAAACTCCCTATCGAGCACCAATATGGGTCAGGATCAGCCGTGATGTGGGTTGGATGGAGGCGGGCAATGGTCAGCTCGATTTCAGCCCGCTTCCAGTGAGGATGGCGACTACTGGACCCGAATGATCTGCGATGATCTGTCTCACGCCCGACCACACAACCGCGGACGTCGGCTCTACATATAACCCTTGACGGCCCAGTGCGTCGCGACCCTCCGATATTTCGTCTTCCTCTACGACGAGCATCGTGCCCCCGCTCTCTTCTACGGCCTGGAGAACCGCATCGCCTCTCAATGGCTGCAGGATGCGGATCCCTTCTGCCTGGGTCGAGCCTTCAGATACCCATGTGAGACCCGCCGCCCCACCATGGAACACGGACCAAAGCGGAGCACAAGCACGCGCCTGAACGCCAATTAATCGCGGCAAGTTTCCTATCAGGCCCGCTCTTTTCAGCGCCATAAAGCCATGATGCAGCCCTAATAACAACGTACCCTGTCCAACCGGCACCACAACAGCATAAGGCTCCTGTCCCAGCTCTTCGAAAAGCTCAAAAGCAATGGTAGCAAAACCGACCATGACATGCGGCAGGTAGGCATGACTGGCGTAAACCGCACCTTGCTCAGCCTCAGCCAGTGTTTTCTCAGTGGTGGTCGAACGAGGTCCCAGAATGCGCACCACTTCAGAACCATAGGATTCGATCTGTCGACGCTTGGGGCCTGACGCATAGTCGGGAACGAAAACCCGTGCGGAGATGCCGGCACGCGCTGCGTAAGCTGCGAAGGCCGCACCTGCGTTGCCGGATGAATCCTCGATCGCTTCAGTCACCCCTGCAGCAGCAAGCGCGCTGACCAGAACGGCTGCACCGCGGTCTTTGAACGAACCGGTCGGGTTCTGAAATTCACACTTGAGATAGAAGCTGTGGTTCTCGAACTGCAGGGGAACAAGTGCAGTATCGCCCTCTCCCAGACTTTGCCAAACCTGACCGGTTGAAAGAGGGAACCCGGATCGATAGCGGCCGATACCTTCGCCGACTCTCCGCTCTCCAGGTTTATATTCAATCTCTCGTTCAAAATCGTAAATGCCGCCGCAGGACGGGCAGCGGAATGGGTGCCCCTGCGCAGGGTAACCCCTTCCGCAATTTCGGCATTTCATGGGAAATGGACGGGCTCTTTGTTTCTGAGGTGTCATCATCATGTTTCATGCTCGTCATTTTCCGTGGGAAAATAATCTCCTTCTACCCAGGCTTCACCATTTGGCCCTACCTCTTTCTTCCAAATGGGAACGATCTCTTTCAAACGTTCAATTCCGTATCGTGCCGCCTCGAAAATACCAGAATCACGGTGACCCGCTGTGCAGGCAATCAGCACAGTGGGTGTTCCGGGTTCCAGAACCCCAATGCGCTGCACAATAGCGATCCCTTCGACCGCCGCCCATTGCGCTCGAATCTCTTCGGAGACTTGCGCCATTTTCTCTTCCGCCATGGGGATATAGGCTTCGTATTCTAAATGGGCCGTTTGATAGGGCTCACCACGCTCAGTCTCAGCCCGGACGATACCGGTGAACACGCATGCCGCCCCGGTCGTTGGTCGGATGATCTTCTTCAGCACTTCGTTAAGCTCAAGTTCATCTTCCGTGACGAGTAATTCGGTAGGCTGTTCATCACCACCACTTACCGGCGGAAATAGCGCAATCTCATCACCCTCTTGAATCACGTAATCCTCGCGCACATATTCACGATTCACCGCCACGATTGTCGTCGGAAGTGCTTGTTTGATCTCAGGATGAATTTCACCTATGCGGCGTTTAAATTCGGCAGCCGAAGTGGCACTCGAAAGCTCAAGCTGCTCCTGACGCCGCCCTACACGATCGCGCAGCGTGGCAAAATACAGCACGGAAACCTTCATTCTGGCTCTTCCTCCAGGACCACATCGCCGCTCTTTCCGCCACGCTTTTCGATCAAGCGAATGTCGGTGACGCGCGCCGCTCTATCGATCGACTTAACCATATCGTAGATCGTCAGCGCGGCGATCGACACAGCCGTAAGCGCTTCCATTTCAACACCGGTTCGGTCGCGGGTTTTGCAAACAGCTCGGATCTCAGCCCCGGGCAGCTCCTGCGCCCACTGAATACGCACGTCAATGTGCGTGAGCCTGAGCGGATGGCAAAGAGGAATGAGGTCATGAGTGCGCTTCGCAGCCATGATGCCTGCCAATTCAGCAACTGCGGCGACGTTGCCCTTTTCGACCGTGCCAGCCAGAATACGTTCGAGCGCTTCGGCAGACATGACCACTCTGGCGCCAGCAACCGCCAAGCGTTCAGTTTCATCTTTGGAGCCTACATCCACCATGTGCGGCTTTCCATGTTCATCTAGGTGTGATAGTTCAGGAGATTTCATAGACTTATTATACTTTTCGATCCAACCTATGGACGAACGCCGTATCTTGACAGGCTCAAGGCACTTGCTATAATGATCTGCGCCTGCCCTATGGGCAGGCTGTATTGTGAGAATCACATAAGGAGGACACGAGATGCCACCCCTTCCGAAGCGGAAGATCTCGAAAGGGCGGCGCAATCGAAGGCGAGCGCATGACGCACTTCAAGCCCGCCATCTCATCACCTGCACGAACTGCGGTGATAAACACCTTCCTCACCGCGTATGCCCGAACTGCGGACATTACGATGGCCGTGAGGTAGTTGAAATCGAGAGCTCATAACCGCCAATACAATGGGCCGTGTGGAACGCACGGCCTATTTGATTCCTATGCATATCAACCCCAAAACTAGCGCTTTTATCTTTCCAGGTCAGGGCTCACAGTTTGTCGGCATGGGTCGCGAATTGGCTCAAGCCACTGCTAGTGCTCGAGCAGTCTTCGAGGAGGCTGACAATATCCTGGGATATCCACTCTCAGATATTTGCTGGGAAGGACCTGAGGAAGAACTCAACGAAACGGAAAATACGCAGCCTGCTCTCTTGACCCACGCCATCGCCGCGCTGCGAGCCTTACAATCAGAGTGGCCTGAACTGCAGCCCGCTTCGACTGCCGGCCATTCACTCGGCCAATTCAGCGCGCTCGTGGCCGCGGGTTCTATGAACTTTCGCGATGCATTAAACGCTGTGCGAGAGCGTGGATTGGCGATGAAATCCGCTGGCGAACTTCAACCTGGCGGCATGGCAGCTGTTTTGGGGCTGGACATTCAAGCGGTTGAGGAGGTTTGCGTTGAGGCCTCAAAACAGGTCGAAGGGGGTGTCTGGGTCGCAAATGATAATTGCCCGGGTCAGGTCGTCGTATCCGGTCATGACGAAGCGCTGGAATACGTCACCGGGCTGCTCAAGGACGCAGGGGCGCGTAAGGTGGTCCGCCTTGCAGTGAGCATCGCCGCGCATTCACCACTGATGCAGTCCGCCCAAATACGGCTCAATGAAGCCCTCGCCTCAGTGACGATAAGCGATCCCCAGCTTCAAGTCATCGGCAACGTGAACGCACAGCCCCTTAGAGATCGCGAAGCGATTGTGCACGATCTTCAATCCCAACTCACCTCACGTGTTCGCTGGACCGAAAGTATTCAAGCCATGCTGAACCAGCGAATCGATACCTTCATCGAGATCGGATCCGGGAACGTCCTGACCGGGCTGTTGAAACGGATCGATCGCAGTGCGAAAGGGATCACAATAGACACCCCGGAGAGCTGGGAAGCGCTTTAACTCCCTCCCACACTGACACCAATATGATCCGCAAAGTTATCTACGCCATCATCTTCGGTCTCACGATCTTCTTTGTGATTCGAAACTACGAAGAGCTCGTGATCATCATCCAAACACTTAGCCGGGCTGAGCCGGGTTGGCTGCTTGCCGCCGTCGTGGCGCAACTTTTCTGGATCGCGGCCATTGCCGGCAATCTGCAGTCTACATACCACCTGACCGGCTTGCGCGAAACACTGCGGCATATGTTCGCACTCACGGTCGCCGGCAATTTCGTCAATGTCGTTGCGCCCAGCTACGGCGCCGGTGCAATGGCCGTTTTTATCGCCGATGGTCAACAGCGTGACAAGCCCGCCGGAAAAATCACAACCGCTTCCTTCCTTTACCTCGTATACGACTATCTCGGCTTCATGATCGTCCTCTCGGTCGGGATTGTCTTGATGAAAGCACGTGGGCTGCTTGGACCAGCCATTATTGGTGCGTCGATCTTTGCATGCACGATTGGCGTGTCCCTGGTAATCGCCGCGGTCGTGGGTATCTTTTCCTCCGACCACCTCGATCGCCTGGTAGTCTGGGTTGTGCGGGGAATCAATCGGTTGGCCCACCCGTTCATCAAGAAAGAGCTCATCGATCTGGGCAACGCGCGCGGGTTCGGCGCCGACATTGCAAGCGGCTTGATGGAAATTAGACGCTCACCGGGGAATCTGCTTCAGCCCATCGGTTGGGCACTCGGGCGCAAGACGATGATGATGGTCATCCTGTACCTTGTCTCACGAGCGTATG
>JASFLN010000081.1:0-6814 GCA_050118075.1 Anaerolineales bacterium | reverse complement strand
TTCCGTGCCGTGGGTACAGTGGGAAGACAGCGATTCATCATACCTGCAAGACCATCCCCGATCGCTTCAAGCTCAATATTAAGCCAGCACGCACCCAGCATTCCGGGATAACTAAGCGCTGAGAAATGGAATGGAATATCTTCAGGCAGCATGAAGATTTGCTCAATGCCAGTTACCGATTTTTGAATGAATTGACATGCCTCCGGTCCAGCAACAACAGCCAGATGATCAGCGGGTGTTTCACATCCATTTTCCTGGTATCGTTTCCAGACAGCTTCTATGATCCCACTGATCACTTGACGGTTGGCTCCGTCAACCACAAACACATGGTATGTTTCTGCGCATTCGGCCGCAGAAATCCCATCCAGCTCTCCCATAGAGCCCGGGTGAATAATGTTTAAAGTCCTGTCAGTTTGTTTATACCGATCGGATAATGCACTTAGGAACTCGCCCACACTGCCAGAGCATACGATGCTCAGAGTCGCAATCTGTTGGTCCGATAACTTTCTCGAGAATGCACGACAGTCTTCCATAATGAGGTTCAGGTGGTCGGGGAGCTCCAGCCAGCCCGCATAACTCGATATCTTTCGACTCGCGCGGCGCTCTTGAGGCCAGAGCGAGGCATCGACCTGCCAGATCCGACGGCAAACATCATGGGCTTCAAGTTCGGAGAGGATCGTGCCGTAATAGTGCTGGATAGGCTCCAACTCGAGCACTAGTCGATGTAACTCTTTGCTGATTGAATTTAAGGCATCGAGGTAGGCATGTCTGCGAGTCTCCATGTGCGAGTTGACCACATCCTCTGCTACCTGCTCCATCGAAATCCCGATCGATTCTAAAGCTTGAAGCTTGCCACGCGCCTCGGATAATCCCTGCTCCAACACCCCTCCGAAATCGATATCTGCAGGAGGAGCATCCAACATTTCCAGATTTACGGCGATCAACGTACCCGGGCTGATCAAGCGCTGTACGTTTTCCCAGAGAGTGATTCGATCCCGGTATCCAAAGCCCGTCCATACTATCCGCTGCACCCTACCACCTGCCTGCGCCAAACGCAGGTAACGCTCATCATTAAAGGAGACATTGAATTGGGCATATGCCAATTTGGCGATCGCCAAGCCGACTTCATCGATCAACGCACCCGCCCTAAGAGCTTCAACCCCGTCACCCGTGAACCTACCGAGAAGCTCATTGATTTGCTTGTCAGCATCGCCGATCAAGAATGATGCGATCGAGACGATATGCTCTATTCCCTTCCCAGCCTCTAACCTGGCCTCTAACGATTGTAGATAGACCTCAACCACGCTCAAATACTGCTCCAACGAACAGATCATCGAAGCGTTTAGATTAATGCCTTGCTCAAACAGCTCCGCAAAAAGTGGAATAATCTCTCGATCGGCAGGTATGCTGATGAGCACGTTTGGCCGGTTGATCAGATTCCATAATTCGATGATCGAGTTGTACATGACTTCTTGATCAGGATAAGGACATGGATCGATGTCAATCGCTATGAAGCCATCTTCTCCATTCGAGGCTTCGAATATCGGCAGCAATGCGTCAGCTGCATTGCGGAAACCCTCCACGACGAGTGCCTTAAGAACCTCCTCCGCGCTCAATCCTGCGTGCGCAAGCAGACGCAGATCCGGATTCTCGTACAACGATTCAACTTGAGCCCCAGGGAAAAGGCCTTTGGAAGAAACGAGCCCTGTGAGCTTGCCTTCTTGGATCCACGTCTGAATCCGGGGATCCTGAAAGTCCGTCAAAGCCTCATCCAACCATACTGACTGCCCATGACCCCGAAGAGTTTTGAATAGTTCCATGTTTATTCCAACCTGGAATTCCTAAAGACCTAATCCAAATGCATTGAATCTTCAAAGAAGATATACACGATTTTCAAATACATCGCAGGTTTGCGTGGCCAGTCGTCCAGATACTTCCAGTCACCAGGTTACATCGCTTCAATTCAAATAAGAAAAACCTGTCCCCGCTGAGAAGGGTGCGAACCAATCAGGATTCGTCCCCCGCGAGAACAGGTTTGACTTACAAGACAATCTTGTTTTACCCAGCGCGAAAATCGTTATCCCTTAATAAATTAGTGGCTTGCTTTGATAGTATCCTTTGCAGCCTTTACAACAGCCTCAACCGTAAACCCAAGCGCCTCATAAACATCCCTGTAAGGAGCCGATTCGCCGAAGCGGTTCAGACCGATAATCCGGCCACTATCCCCTACCCAGCGCGTCCAGCCCTGGGGAACACCAGCTTCCACAGCCACCCTGGCATGAATCGTGGGTGGTAATACCTGATCTCGATAGGAAACAGGCTGAGCTTCAAACAATTCCCAGGAGGGGAACGAAATTACCCGGTTAGCGATACCTTCCTTCTCAAGCTGCTTGCCCGCTGCCAAAATCAGGTCAACTTCAGAACCCGAGGCCATGAGCACAACCCGAACGTCACCTTCCCCGAGATCTGCAAGGACGTAGGCACCTTTGAGACTTTCTTTTGCATCTGCATAATGCCTGCGGTCCACGGTTGGCTCTGCCTGTCGGGTCAGTACGAGTGCGGTCGGTCCTTCCCGGTTTTGAAGTGCCGCCAGCCATGCGAACGCAACCTCGTTCGCGTCCGCTGGTCGAATGACAGTGAAGCCCGGGATCGCCCGCAGTGCGGCCAGGTGTTCTACAGGTTGGTGAGTTGGCCCGTCTTCACCCAACCCAATCGAATCATGGGTGAACACATAGATCACACCTTTACGCATTAAAGCCGCCAAACGAGCAGAAGGTCGAAGGTAGTCCGAGAAGACGAGAAAGGTCCCGCCATAAGGGATCAATCCGCCATGCGCAGCGATGCCGTTCATGATTCCACCCATGGCATGTTCTCGAACGCCGTAATGGATATAGCGAGCGGTGCGATCCTCGACACTAAAAGCAGGTTCCCCCTTGATGTCTGTCTTATTCGATCCGGTTAGATCCGCCGATCCTCCGATAAACTCCGGCACGCCGGGTGCAATCGCGTTTAATACTTTCCCAGAGGAAGCGCGGGTGGCCATCCCCTTTTCATCAGCTTCGAACTCAGGAAGATTTTCTTCCAAGCCCTCGGGCAACTGCGAGGCGTATGTCCGTTCAAACTGTTCTGCCAGTTCTGGATAGGCACTCATATAGGCATCGAAAAGCTCTTGCCATTCAGATTGGCGGCGCACGCCGGCTGCTCCTGCATCCCGGAAATGTTCCAGCACATCTTCTGGAATGTAGAACCTGGGTTCTATCGGCCAGCCGAAGTACTCCTTGGCACCATTCAATTCTTCCTCGCCTGGCGGTTCTCCATGTGCCGCTGCAGTGCCTGCTTTTGTGGGCATACCGATCCCGATGGTTGAATGAACTACGATCAGCGAAGGTCGTTCATCAGCTTTGGCATTTTCCACCGCTCGATCAAGTGCGTCCAGATCATCGACATCTTCCACCCGCTGCACGTGCCAATCGTAGGCTTCGAAACGCGCTGCTCGATCTTCAGTGAAACTAAGATTTGTGCTGCCATCAATCGTAATGTGGTTATCGTCGAAGAAATAAATTAACTTCCCAAGTCGATAATGACCTGCAAATGAAGCTGCTTCTGAAGAGATACCCTCCATTAGATCCCCATCGGAGCAGATCGCATAAATCCAATGGTCCATGATGGGGAAATCAGGCTTGTTGTACATCGCGGCCAGATGCTCAGTAGCGATTGCCATACCGACGCCGTTTGCAAACCCCTGGCCTAACGGACCTGTTGTCACTTCAACGCCTGGTGTTAGATGATTTTCAGGATGTCCCGGTGTTATGCTGCCGAGCTGACGAAATCGCTTAATTTCTTCAAGTGGAAGATCATATCCGGTCAAGTGCAGTATCGAGTAGAGCAGCATCGAGGCATGCCCAGCGGAAAGAATAAAGCGGTCTCGATCTGGCCATTCAGGATCCTTCGGGTTGTACTTGAGATGCTTGGTCCAGAGCAGATAAGCAATTGGCGCAAGGGCCATCGGTGTCCCCGGATGGCCCGAACGTGCTTTTTCGACCGCGTCCGCAGACAAGAACCGAATAGTGTTGATCGCACGGGAGGTTAGATCGGTCTGGCTCATTTTCATCTCCACATAAAATTTTGATGGTTCAGGTCTTTATCAGGTTCGTAATGTAACTGCCTAAATCATAGCATGTTGTCCCAGCAATGATGCCCAATCCACCATCGTAAAGTTGCAGATAGCAGATGCTCATGGACTGCTGATCAATCCATTCAACCAAAGCTTCAGTCCCCTGGTGCACTCGATCCCCAGCTTATGACCCACATCCGTCTCGCAGTAATGTACATTCGCGCCCTTCGCCTGAAGCATTTCCACATCTTGCCGGGCGCGGTTGATAGGTACGAGTTCGTCGCGTGTCCCATGCCCCCAGAAGACTGGAATATCCAGTATGCGGTCAACCTGTCCGTTCGGATAATATCCGGCCAGCGCGATCACCGCTCTGGGATTTTCCTCTAGCGATTCCGCTAGCGTAAAGCTCAAGGCTGCCCCCTGGCTGAAGCCCATCGGTACCACCCGCTGAGGTTTAAAAGAGTGGCGATCGGTTAAAGCTGCCAGTGTCACCTGCACTGCCGCACTTGCCGGCACCAAGTCCTCCAGACTGGTTTGAATTGATGCGCGTTGGTTTGTCCATTGGTATCCATCCCCCGCAAGAGGGTAAAGACCTCTGAGCGAGGCAACTGGAGCCTCATCAGGCAGCACGCTTTCCAAGACCCACATCACTCGCTCATCACCGCTCCAACCATGCAGCATCAAGATGTGCAGTGGATAGGAGCTTTCTCCCTCGCGAACGACATAGGCAAGCCCTCCTTCAGGGGCATCATGAAATATCTTCTCAGTCACCGATGTTCCTCTTCACAATCCAGTCCATCACAGCCAACCCGCCGAAAGCGAGAATGATGGGCACAGCAAAAACAAGCATGCACAGCAGGGATGTGCGCACTGCTCCAGGCCCATACAACCACCAAATCAGGCTATTTCCAACAATCAATAGCAGCAATACTCCACCAAGAAAAAGCTGTATGGTTGTATTTCGAGCGTATTTACGAAGATCGCGACCAGGTTTGCTTTCTTTCACCTAGTTTGCTCCTTCATATGGGAAAATCAAATCAATACATGGATCCAATGGGATCAAAGCATGCATTCCGTTAACCTTCTACACTCATAATCCAATCCACGATCATCTTTGCATCATCTATTGGATCTTGTTTAAATGGTAGTTTGAAATCCTTATCAACTCGCGCAGTCAGGCGACCAGCTGCTTCTCTCAGATTTTGCGGGAACCTTTCGCATTCTTTGAACCAGATCAGGAAGCGGTATGCATTCGCATCCGGCAAACTCTGACCTTGATCAGGTACATAGATTGATTCAACTGCCCAACCTGCAGCCCTACGTGCACAGACCCGCGCACGACCTTCATTTCCTTGCTCACGAGATTTTTGCGCTATGGCAAGCTCGTCGCTAATAATTTTTTGCAGGTCTTGAATCTCCGAATCCTTCACCATGTGAGATCCTTCAAACCAATAGCTACGGGTTTCAACGCTTTACACTCCCGAATATACTATCACCTTACAGGATCAACCGAGTCACAAGCAGGGGATTATCTCGCCGTCCTCTTATGAATTGAAGGTGAGCTGTATGCGCTTTGAAAAAAAGATAGCACTTGTAACCGGCTCTGGTCGGGGCATCGGTCGGGCAATTGCACTGCGTTTTGCTCGCGAAGGTGCAGATGTTGTCGTCAATTTCTTCCGGAATCGTGAACCAGCCGAAGAAACGGCTGAACGGATCCGATCGCTTGGCCAGCGTGCGCTGGTCGTGAAGGCTAACATAGGCGACCTGGAGGATCTTGCACGGCTGATCGAGAGTGTTAAGGAACAGTATGGTGGGGTTGACTTCTTCATCAGCAACGCAGCTTCGGGTTACAACCGCCCCGTGATGGAACAAAGACCAAAGGGTTGGGAATGGACGATGAACATTAACGCACGCGCACTGTTGTTTGGCGCTCAGAAAATCGCACCCATCATGCAGGCGCGCGGAGGGGGTGCCATCGTCAGCCTATCGAGCCCTGGTTCTTTCCGGGTGCTCCCGGAATACGTCGTGGTGGGTGCAAGCAAAGCCGCTGTTGAGAGTATTACGCGTTATTTGGCTGTTGAACTTGCGCCGATGAACATCCGGGTCAACGCCGTTTCACCGGGGTTGGTCGAGACGGAGGCCTTGAAATATTTCGAAACGACCAGCGATGGCAGCATCATCGAACCAGCCTTGAAAGCAACCCCTGCCGGCCGGCTTGTTACCCCCAATGACGTCGCCGCACTGGTTGCCTTTCTGTGCTCAAATGAGGCCGAGATGATACGCGGTCAAACCATCTTGCTGGATGGCGGTTTCAACCTGCCTGCAGATTCGATGCTGCCTACAATCGATCAAGATGACGATTAGATCGATACACTCTCGGTATCGCGAGCAATGTGGTCAAGGAATTCTTTGCGTGTGGTCTTATTCTCGCGGAAACAACCCAACATTGTGCTCGTAACCATGCGCGCATTCGCTTTCTTCACGCCGCGAATTTTTGAGCACAGATGCAGCCCCTCCACAACAACGGCCACACCTTCGGGGTGGATGGCAGCCTCCAGGAATTCGGCGATTTGATGGGTCATCCGTTCCTGAACCTGAAGACGGCGGGCAAAGAGATCGACGATTCTCGGAATTTTTGACAGTCCGATCACTTCTCCCCTGGGGATGTATGCAACATGCGCTCTTCCGATGAACGGCAGC